>NZ_JBIVMX010000048.1:26872-42589 GCF_044753305.1 Pseudomonas sp. NPDC088429
GCTCTTCGTGAGCGGCGGAGCTGACCAGCCAGCGCTTGAGGTAGAACAGTGGCAGCGCCTTGTCCCGCACGATCACCACTTCCTGGCCGTCGACGACGTTGGTGGTCGACAGGTCGAGGTGGAAAATTTCGTTGACGTTGACCAGCGGGAACGCGAACGCCTGATTGCCGAGCATGACCATCAACGTCGGCATGATCGCCAGCGTCAGCGGCACCTTGATGACAATCTTCGAGCCCTGGCCCTTGGTCGAGTAGATGTTGATCGAACCGTTGAGCTGGGAAATCTTGGTCTTCACCACGTCCATGCCGACACCACGGCCGGAGACGTCGGAGATCTCGGTCTTGGTCGAGAAACCCGGAGCGAAGATCAGGTTGTAGCACTCGGTATCGCTGAGGCGATCGGCCGCGTCCTTGTCCATCACGCCGCGTTTTACCGCGATGGCGCGCAGCACGTTCGGGTCCATACCTTTGCCGTCATCGGAAATCGACAGCAGGATGTGATCGCCTTCTTGCTCGGCGGCCAGCACCACACGACCGCCACGGGCCTTGCCCGATGCTTCGCGTTCTTCCGGCGACTCGATGCCGTGGTCGACCGCGTTGCGCACCAAGTGGACCAGCGGATCGGCCAGGGCCTCGACGAGGTTTTTGTCGAGGTCGGTTTCTTCGCCGACCAGCTCCAGGTTGATCTCTTTTTTCAGCTGACGGGCCAGGTCGCGAACCAGACGCGGGAAGCGCCCGAAGACTTTCTTGATCGGCTGCATCCGCGTTTTCATCACTGCGGTTTGCAGGTCAGCGGTGACCACGTCGAGGTTCGACACAGCCTTTTGCATGGCTTCGTCGCCGCTGTTCAAGCCCAGGCGCACCAGACGGTTACGCACCAGTACCAGCTCGCCGACCATGTTCATGATTTCGTCGAGACGTGCGGTATCGACGCGCACGGTGGTCTCGGCTTCGCTCGCCGGTTTTTCCGGTGGCGGTGTTGCCGGTGCACGGGCCGGAGCCGGTGCAGCAGCTTTGGGTGCTTCGGCTTTTGGCTCAGGCTTGGCGACAGGTTTCGGCGCCGCTGCGGCCGGGGCCTTGGCAACTGGCGTGGCCACCGTCGAAGCGCTGCCCGCAGAGGCGGCGCCGACGTCGGTGAACTTGCCTTTGCCGTGCAATTCGTCGAGCAGCGATTCGAATTCGTGATCGCTGATCAAATCGCTGCCGGCAGCGGCGGCCGCTGGAGCAGCAGGCGCAGGTGCCGAGGCAATCGCCGACTCCAGCGCTTCGACGGCGAAGTTGCCTTTGCCGTGCAACTGATCGAGCAACGCTTCGAATTCGTCGTCGGTGATGTCCGAGCTGTCGCCCGCTGCCGGAGCAACCGGAGCCGCTGGCGTCGCCGCTACAGCGTCCGGCGCGAACTGGCCTTTGCCGTGCAGTTGATCCAGCAACGACTCGAATTCGGCGTCGGTGATTTCATCGCTGGCGGCGCTATCGGCCACCGGCGCTGGCGGGGCTTCGGCTTGTGCCTTGACGGCATTCAGCGAGTCCAGCAGTTGTTCAAATTCGTTGTCGGTGATGTCGCCCGAATCGCTTTCCGCGACCGGCGCTTCAACGACTTCTTCGACCGCGACGGCATCCGCCGATTGCGGCTCGGCCAGACGTGCCAGCGCTGCCAGCAGCTCAGGCGTTGCAGCGGTGATCGGTGCGCGTTCACGCACCTCAGTGAACATGCTGTTCACCGCGTCCAGTGCTTCCAGTACCACGTCCATCAGTTCTGCATCAACGCGACGCTCACCCTTGCGCAGGATGTCGAACACGTTTTCGGCGATGTGACAGCACTCCACCAGCTCATTGAGCTGAAGGAAGCCGGCGCCCCCTTTTACAGTGTGGAAACCGCGAAAAATTGCATTGAGCAGATCCGCGTCATCCGGTCGGCTTTCCAGCTCGACCAGTTGCTCGGACAGTTGCTCAAGAATCTCGCCGGCCTCAACCAGGAAATCCTGAAGGATCTCTTCATCGGCGCCGAAGCTCATTAATGGGGTGCTCCTAACAGGTCTAAAAACCTAAACTCAAAATCCAAGGCTGGATAACAAATCGTCCACATCGTCCTGACCGGACACAACGTCTTCTCGTTTATCGGCATGAATCTGCGGACCTTCACCCTGCGAGAGATGTTTTTGTGGATCTTTTTCTGCAAGCATCGCGGCGCGGTCATGTTCGATGCCCGCAAAGCGGTCCACCTGACTGGCCATGAGTACGAGTTTGAGCAAATTGCTTTCGACTTCGGTGACCAGTTGGGTCACGCGTTTGATCACCTGACCGGTGAGGTCCTGGTAATCCTGGGCCAGCAAGATGTCGTTGAGATTGCTCGACACCGCACGGTTGCCCGAGTGGCTGCGCGACAGAAAACCGTCGACCCGGCGCGCCAGTTCGCGGAACTCTTCAGCCCCGACTTCGCGGCGCATGAAACGGCCCCAATCCGTGCTCAGAGCCTGGGCTTCTTCAGCCAGACCATTGACCACCGGCGTGGCGCTTTCCACCAGATCCATGGTGCGGTTGGCCGCGGCTTCCGTCAGCTTGACCACATAGCCCAGACGTTCGGTGGCGTCGGTGATTTGCGACACTTCCTCGGCCTGCGGCATGTGCGGATCGATCTGGAAATTGACGATCGCACTGTGCAGTTCGCGTGTGAGCTTGCCCACTTCCTGATACAGGCCGCGGTCACGGGTCTGATTGAGCTCATGGATCAGTTGCACAGCGTCGCCGAACTTGCCTTTTTCAAGGCTCTCGACCAGTTCGACCGCGTGTTTTTTCAGGGTCGACTCGAAATCGCCCTGTGAAAATTCTTTATGCTCCATAGCTCCCCCGCGCGTTCATCAGCCGATGCGTTCGAAAATCTTCTCGATTTTGTCTTTCAGCGCCTGAGCCGTGAAAGGTTTGACGACGTAGCCGTTCACACCGGCCTGAGCGGCTTCGATGATCTGCTCGCGCTTGGCTTCAGCAGTCACCATCAATACCGGCAGGTGCTTGAGTTTTTCGTCGGCACGCACGTGACGCAGCAGGTCGATACCGGTCATGCCCGGCATGTTCCAGTCCGTTACCAGAAAGTCGATGCTTCCGCTGTTGAGCACTGGAATGGCAGTGGTGCCATCGTCAGCCTCGACGGTGTTGGTGAACCCAAGATCACGCAGCAGGTTCTTGATGATCCGCCGCATCGTTGAGAAGTCATCAACGATGAGGATTTTCATGTCTTTGTTCAATTCGACCTCCAAGCAGTCTTAAACGCGCCCAGCACCTGGACGCGCCACTTCAATCAATCGGCGCAGCACTCGAAGACTGTCTGGAGCACAACAGAGCAAGACCGGTGCCGTTCATCACCGCACCAGCCTCGTTCGCAGTGTCCCCACACTGCCTTCAGCGCGCTCGCCACTCCCCCAAACGCCCCCGCAAACGGGCCGCGCACTGGCTGTGTTTGTGGCTGTCGCGCGATTCACTGACGCCTTGGACTTCACCGATTTCCTTGAGGTTCAGCTCTTCGTCGTAGTACAGCGCCAACACCAGTCGCTCACGCTCCGGCAAATTGGCAATCGCGTCCGCCAGCGCCGCCTGGAAGCGTTCATCTTCCAGATCGCGTGACGGCTCAAGATGAGCACTCGCGCCATCCTCGTGCAGCCCTTCGTGTTCGCCGTCCTGCAACAGATCGTCGAAACTGAACAGGCGACTGCCCAAGGTGTCATTCAAAATCCCGTAATAATCGTCGAGACTCAATTGGAGTTCGGCCGCAACTTCGTGATCTTTAGCATCACGGCCGGTTTTAGCTTCAATTGAGCGAATTGCGTCGCTGACCATCCGGGTATTGCGGTGAACCGAGCGTGGTGCCCAATCCCCTTTGCGCACTTCGTCGAGCATCGCGCCGCGGATTCGAATGCCCGCGTACGTTTCGAAACTGGCGCCTTTACTGGCGTCGTATTTGGTCGAGACTTCAAGCAGGCCGATCATCCCGGCCTGGATCAGGTCTTCAACCTGCACACTCGCCGGCAACCGCGCCAGCAAGTGATAGGCAATGCGTTTGACCAGCGGCGCGTAACGCTCGATCAGCTCGTACTGAGCGTCGCGTGCCGACTTCTTGTAGTAATTCATACCGCTAGCGGTCATAGCACGGGCCCTGCCGTTTGCTGCACGAGGCGCTCGACAAAAAACTCAAGGTGGCCGCGCGGGTTGGCGGGCAGCGGCCAGGTGTCGACCTTTTGCGCGATGGCCTTGAACGCCAGCGCGCACTTGGAACGCGGGAAGGCTTCATAGACAGCGCGTTGCTTCTGCACCGCTTTGCGCACGCTTTCGTCGTAAGGCACGGCGCCGACGTATTGTAAGGCGACGTCGAGGAAGCGATCCGTGACCTTGGTCAACTTGGCGAACAGGTTGCGACCTTCTTGCGGGCTCTGCGCCATGTTGGCGAGGACGCGGAAGCGGTTCATGCCGTAATCGCGGTTGAGCAGTTTGATCAGTGCGTAAGCGTCAGTGATCGAAGTCGGCTCGTCGCAGACCACCAGCAACACTTCCTGCGCTGCGCGAACGAAACTGACTACCGAGTCACCAATACCTGCAGCGGTGTCGATCACCAGAACGTCGAGATTGTCGCCGATGTCACTGAAGGCCTGAATCAGGCCGGCGTGTTGCGCCGGGCTCAGATGAACCATGCTCTGCGTGCCGGACGCGGCCGGTACGATGCGGATCCCGCCGGGCCCCTGCAACAGTACGTCGCGCAGCTCACAGCGGCCTTCGATGACATCGGCCAGAGTGCGTTTGGGTGTCAGGCCCAGCAGAACGTCGACGTTCGCCAGTCCCAGATCGGCGTCCAGCAGCATGACCCGACGGCCAAGCTCTGCCAGCGCCAGAGACAAGTTCACTGACACGTTAGTTTTGCCGACGCCACCTTTGCCGCCGGTCACCGCGATCACCTGTACGGGATGCATGCTGCCCATGTTATTTCTTTACCTTGTCTTGCATAGACGGAGGCCACATTACTGGCTGCGCGTTCACAAACGGAACAATGCATGGCAGACCATCGATGTAGGTACAAAAACTGTTCATGAATACCTCAGCCTACCTGCTTGGTGGGGCTGTGGTAGATATCAGCGAACATGTCAGCCATGGCTTCTTCGCTGGGTTCTTCCTGCATTTGCACGCTGACGGCGCGGCTGACCAGTTGATGACGGCGCGGCAGATGCAAATCATCCGGAATCCGTGGGCCATCGGTCAGGTACGCGACCGGCAATTCATGACTGATCGCCAGGCTTAACACTTCGCCAAGGCTGGCCGTTTCATCCAGTTTAGTCAGGATGCACCCGGCGAGCCCGCAACGCTTGTAACTGTGATAAGCGGCGGTTAGAACCTGTTTCTGGCTGGTGGTTGCCAAGACCAGATAATTTTTTGAACGGATGCCACGCCCGGCGAGGCTTTCGAGCTGCATGCGCAGGGCCGGATCGCTGGCTTGCAGGCCGGCCGTATCAATCAGCACCACGCGTTTGCGCAGCAATGGATCCAGCGCCTGCACCAGCGATTGGCCCGGATCAACGTGGGTCACCGGCACATTGAGAATGCGGCCCAGGGTCTTCAGTTGTTCCTGCGCGCCGATGCGAAAACTGTCCATGCTCACCAGCGCGACATTCTGCGCGCCGTATTTCAGCACATAACGCGCGGCCAGTTTCGCCAGCGTGGTGGTCTTGCCCATGCCGGCAGGGCCGACCATGGCGATCACACCGCCCTCTTCCAGCGGCTCGACTTCCGGCACGGCAATCATCCGCGCCAGATGCGCGAGCAGCATGCGCCAAGCCTGACGCGGCTCTTCGATGTCGCTGATCATCGACAGCAGATCACGCGACAGCGGGCCAGACAAACCGATGCGTTGCAGACGGCGATACAGATTGGCTTGCGCCGGACGGCTGCCCTGCAGTTGATTCCAGGCCAGTGTGCCGAGCTGCACTTCCATCAGCTCGCGCAGGCTGTTCAATTCAAAACGCATCGAATCCAGTGCGCGTGGATCGACGCCGCCGGAGGACTGCGCCGGTGCCGGGGCTGGACGCGCTGGCGCGGCGTAGGTCGGCTCGGTCAGCGGTTCAGCGGCGGTCAACGGCAGGCCAGCGGTGAGTGGCAGGCCGGCAAAGATCTGGCGATTGCTATTGCCATCGGCTTCGCCACGCAGGCTCAGTTCGGCCTGGGCGGTGACGATGCGCGACTGGGTCTTGCGCAGCTCGTCTTCGAGTTCCATGTTCGGAACCCGTGGCGCCAGCGCCGACAATTTGTAATCGAGCGCAGCCGTCAGCTCGACACCGCCGGCAATGCGGCGGTTGCCAATGATGGCGGCATCAGCGCCCAGCTCATCACGAACCAGCTTCATGGCCTGACGCATATCGGCGGCGAAAAAACGCTTAACTTGCATGAACCACTACCTCAGCCGTTGGGCCCTACTGTCGCAACAATTGTCACTTGCTTGTTGTCCGGTATTTCCTGGTAGGCCAGCACGTGCAATCCAGGGACTGCGAGGCGGCCAAAACGCGAGAGCATCGCGCGCACCGGGCCTGCTACCAACAGGATCACCGGCTGACCTTGCATCTCCTGACGCTGCGCCGCTTCGATGAGCGAACGTTGCAGCTTCTCGGCCATGCTTGGCTCCAGCAGAACGCCCTCTTCCGAGCCTTGTCCTGCCTTCTGCAGACTATTGAGCAATATCTGTTCCAACCTTGGTTCCAGGGTGATCACAGGCAGCTCGGACTCAGTGCCTACAATGCTTTGGACGATGGCGCGCGATACGCCAACCCGCACCGCAGCCACCAGCGCGGCGGTATCTTGACTCTTGGCAGCGTTGTTGGCGATGGCTTCGGCAATACTGCGGATGTCACGCACCGGCACGTGTTCGGCCAACAGCGCTTGCAATACTTTAAGCAGTTGCGACAACGAGACCACGCCCGGCACCAGCTCTTCAGCCAGTTTCGGCGAGCTTTTGGCCAGCAATTGCATGAGTTGCTGCACCTCCTCGTGGCCGATCAGCTCACTGGAGTGTTTGTACAGAATCTGGTTCAAGTGCGTCGCGACCACGGTGCTGGCGTCGACCACGGTGTATCCGAGCGACTGTGCCTGCGCACGCTGGCTGATTTCGATCCACACCGCTTCCAGCCCAAAAGCCGGATCTTTGGCGTTTATGCCGTTAAGCGTGCCGTATACCTGCCCCGGGTTGATCGCCAGCTCGCGATCCGGGTAGATCTCAGCTTCGGCGAGGATCACGCCCATCAGGGTCAAACGGTAGGCGCTTGGCGCCAGGTCGAGGTTGTCGCGGATATGCACGGTCGGCATCAGGAAGCCCAGATCCTGCGAGAGCTTCTTGCGCACGCCCTTGATCCGCGCCAGCAATTGACCACCCTGATTGCGATCCACCAACGGGATCAAGCGGTAGCCGACTTCCAGACCAATCATGTCGATTGGCGTCACGTCATCCCAGCCCAGCTCTTTGGTTTCCATGGCGCGGGCCGGCGACGGCAGCAGCTCCTGCTGGCGTTTGACCTCTTGCAGCGCTTCAACCTTGGCGACGTTCTGCTTCTTCCAGAACAGGTACGCGCCGCCAGCGGCCAGTGCGGCCATGCTGAGGAACGAGAAGTGCGGCATGCCCGGCACCAGGCCCATCACCGCCATCAAACCGGCCGCCACCGCCAGCGCTTTTGGCGAGGCGAACATCTGGCGATTGATCTGTTTGCCCATGTCTTCCGAACCGGAAGCACGGGTCACCATGATCGCCGCAGCTGTAGATAACAACAGTGATGGCAATTGCGCCACTAAACCGTCACCGATGGTCAGCAAGGCGTAAACCCGGCCGGCATCGCCGAAGCTCATGTTGTGCTGGAAGATACCCACGGCCATGCCGCCGATGAGGTTGATGAACAGAATCAGCAGGCCGGCGATGGCGTCACCGCGCACGAACTTGCTGGCACCGTCCATCGAACCGTAGAACTCAGCCTCTTGGGCGACTTCCTGACGGCGCATCTTCGCCTGGTTCTGGTCGATCAGACCGGCGTTGAGGTCGGCGTCGATCGCCATTTGTTTGCCGGGCATCGCGTCGAGGGTGAAGCGCGCGCTCACCTCGGAAATTCGCCCGGCACCCTTGGTCACCACGACGAAGTTGATGATCATCAGGATCGCAAACACCACGATACCGACCACGTAGTTGCCGCCAATCACCACCTCACCGAAGGCCTGAATCACCTTACCGGCGGCGGCGTGGCCGTCCTGACCGTGGAGCATCACCACCCGTGTCGAGGCGACGTTCAACGCCAGTCGCATCAACGTCGCGACCAGCAGAATCGTCGGGAACACCGCGAAATCCAGCGGCCGCAGCGCGTACACGCAGACCAGCAGCACGACAATCGACAACGCAATGTTGAACGTGAAAAACACGTCGAGCAGGAACGGCGGAATCGGCAACATCATCATTGCCAACATGACCAGCAGCAACAACGGCACGCCCAGATTGCCTCGCGAGAGGTCATTCAGGTTTGTGCGGGCACTGTTGAGTAACTGAGAGCGATCCACCGGTTTTCCTCGTTCCTTTAAAGCAAACTTTTGACGCCCAGAGCAGGCGCACGGCGGCTATTGCAAGAAGCCTTCCAACTTTTGCGCAGACAAAAAAGATCGCAGCCCCAACGCGCTCCCTGTAGGAGCTGCCGAAGGCTGCGATCTTTTGATCTGGCTTTTTGAAAATCAAAAGATCGCAGCCTTCGGCAGCTCCTACAGGAAGGTATTCAATTTCAGGCACAAAAAAACCGTCGCCCCGTTCAATTGGGGGCGGCGGTTGTGTATTTCGTCACAAGTGTCAGCACAAGAAAATGTCGGATTCAACCAGCCTCGTGAATCAGCTCCGCGCCAATATCACCAAACGCTAGCTCGCGCCCAATCACATACTGTGTGCCGGTATACATCGGTTTCCCCTCCACCGACACCAACGGCTCCTTGCCATACATCAGCACGACTTTGGTTTCGGGGGACTTGCCCCCTGAATAAATCGGCTCACCTAACAGCAAATTCAGTTGCCACTGAAAATAGATGATCGGCAGATCGCTGATCCGGATCTGCCGACCACCGTCCAATCGAAAATCCCTCCGTGCCGTCACGTGCAACTGCCCGTCAATCACCTCGAAGACCGGCACGCCATAACGATTTTCCAGCCCTCCCGTTCACCACTCCGACATGTAGTACTCCGTGCGGGTGAAAACCTTGAACAGCGCCTCATTCGTGGAGATATTGCCAGCCGCGCCCAATAAATAGTTGTACGCGTAGTGAGAACCCAAGCCTTCCAGCTCAGGCCGGATCGCATTGAGCGGGTGATGCAGAAAGTTGAAAATGTGCTGATTCGCGGCACCTTCGAAGTTAAGAAAATCGAGACTCAGTTTGAATTTGGCCGAGTAGCCAATCGCTCTTTCGCTGACGTTTTCCTCCAGCCTAGCGGAGACGCACTCCAGCTTCATCCCCGGAAGATGTTTGTATACGCGCTCTACCATCATGACTCTCCCTGAACAGATCCGAATATCTCGAACGCTGTCAGGCCCTTGCCCAAGCGCTCCACGGCGAGACCTCCAACGGGAACATTCCCGGCGCTATGGGTGCGCCTGAAATGGAAAGCCGTCTACTGTCAGAACAGTCAGGTATCACAGGTTTCCAGACGGAAGGTTCACTCCACCCTCTGTAGGAGCAAAGCTTGCTCGCGAAAGCGGTGTGTCAACCGACGAAAGCGTTGAATATGCCGGTGCCTTCGCGAGCAAGCTTTGCTCCTACAAATTGGGGCAAGCCGCAAAATATGTGATCACCACAAAACCGTAGGAGCAGAGCTTGCTCGCGAAGGGGCCGTCATTACCTGCAGAAACCGCACGATGTACGCCGTCACCGCCGACTTCAAAAACGAAGAATTATTGGCCAACGCCTGCGAAACCCTCGCCTCCGCCAGAACCATCGCCAATGACTTCGCCAACCTCATTCCCGCATCACAACGCAGAACACTGCAGGGCATTGCGCAACTGATCATGCTCGGCGAGTTGGCGGTGAATCGGGCGCTGGATAATCTGGAATTGCCGCAGTAGCAGCCCCCCCGGTGATCGTTCCCACGCTCTGCGTGGGAATGCCTCAACGGACGCTCCGCGTTCGGTTCTAGAAGGGACGCGGAGCGTCCCGGGATGCATTCCCACGCGGAGCGTGGGAACGATCAATTGGGGCAAGCCACAAAATATGTGATCACCACAAAACCGTAGGAGCAGAGCTTGCTCGCGAAGGGGCCGTCATTGCCTGTGCCCGATTTCTGTTTTTAAACGGCTATGTTTAAAAGACACCTCCAGACACGCCTCAAAGGCTACACATCCTTGCGCCTTTACCTACAGCTAAGCCAGAATCGGCCGGCTTGTGCGCCTTGGGGACGGGTTCTATCGTGGGTCGGTCGCTGATTTCTTCAGTGATCGGGTTTAGCAGCTCGGCAAATCTCAAGACACGCGAGTCCCGCCATTACGTTATGGCGGCTTTGCGTGGGGCACTTCGGTGCGCCGGGATTCTTGAGCCTGGTCTGCTAACCCGCGTACAGCCGCCACCCACTTCGTTTAGCAGCGACGGTTGACGGCTCCATTTCTCAAGGAGCTTCACCAATGATCAAACCAACACCAAACCCACCCGAAACCGACCTCACCTCCCCCTACGAATCACTCGATTCAACAAAGCTCCACGAAGCCGCCGACCGCGCCCTCGATCACTACCTCTTCCCGGGCGCCACGCCACCGCCACGCCGAAACCGCACGATGTACGCCGTCACCGCCGACTTCAAAAACGAAGAATTATTGGCCAACGCTTGCGAAACCCTCGCCTCGGCAAGAACCATCGCCAATGACTTCGCCAACCTCATACCCGCCTCGCAGCGGAGGACGCTGCTGGGCATAGCGCAACTGATCATGCTCGGCGAACTGGCGGTGAATCGGGCGCTGGATAATCTGGAGTTGCCGCAGTAACAGCACCCCGGTGATCGTTCCCACGCTCTGCGTGGGAATGCCTCAACGGACGCTCCGCGTTCGGTTCTGGAAGGGACGCGGAGCGTCCCGGGATGCATTCCCACGCGGAGCGTGGGAATGATCAAGAAGTCAGGCAAGAACCTGTGGCGAGGGGATTCAGCGAAACGTCGCACCGCCCCGCTCGGCTGCGCAGCAGTCGTAAATCCTGAGCACGCGGTAATCCTGAAAGATTGAAGTCACAGGTTTTGGGGCTGCTGCGCAGCCCAGCGGGGCGGTGCGACGTTTCGCTAAAACCCTCGCCACAATGATCTCTGTAAGGCCTAGAGTTTCATCGCAGTAACGTCAAGAATCGCGGCGCAGATCCGGCGGAATCGGCAGGTCATCCTTGAGCGGATCCGGCCGTTTGCCCTTGCCCGCGCGGTATTGGCGGATCTGGTAGACGTACGCCAACACCTGCGCCACCGCCAGATACAACCCGCCAGGGATTTCCTCGTCGAGCTCAGTCGAGTAGTAAATCGACCGCGCCAACCCCGGCGATTCCAGCAGCATCACATTATTCGCCACGGCAATCTCACGAATCTTCAACGCCAGGAAGTCGCTACCCTTGGCCAGCAGCAACGGCGCGCCACCCTTTTCCGAGTCGTATTTGAGCGCGACGGCGTAGTGCGTCGGGTTGGTGATGACCACGTCGGCGTCGGGAATCGCCGCCATCATCCGTCGCTGGGACATTTCGCGCTGGGTCTGGCGGATGCGCTGTTTGACCTCCGGCCGACCTTCCTGATCCTTGTGCTCGTCGCGCACTTCCTGCTTGGTCATCAGCAGTTTTTTGTGCGCTTCCCAGAGCTGCACCGGCACGTCGACGGCGGCGATGATGATCAACCCGCAGGCCAGCCACAACGTGCTCCAGCCGACCAGCGTCACGCTGTGAATAATCGCTGACTCAAGCGGTTCGTGAGCGATACGCAGCAGGTCGTCGACGTCGGACATCAACACCATCAGCGCCACGAACAGGGTGATCACAAACTTGGCGAGTGCCTTGAGCAACTCCACCACAGCCTTGAAGGAAAACATGCGCTTGAGGCCGGCGGCCGGGTTCATCCGGCTGAACTTCGGCGCCATGGAGCTGGCCGCGAACAGCCAGCCGCCAAGGGAGATCGGCCCGACCAGCGCGGCAATCAACAGGGTGATCATGATCGGCTGAATCGCCACCAGCGCCATTTTGCCCGACTGCATCATAAAGGCGCCCATGGAGCCCTGATCCATGATCACCTCGCGCGTCAGCGTGAAGTTCAGGCGCATCAGTTCCATCAGGTCTTCGGCCAACATGCCGCCAAACACCAGCAACGCGCCGGCGCCGGCCATCATCACGGCGAGGGTGTTGAGCTCTTTGGAACGGGCAATCTCACCCTTCTCACGGGAGTCCTTTTTCCGTTTCTCCGTGGGGTCTTCTGTTTTGTCCTGACCGCTTTCGCTCTCAGCCATGACTCAGCGCGCCCGTGCCAGTTCGCGTAACAGCTGCAAAGCCTCGGTGGCCAGCGGCTGATACTGATTGAGGATATCCGCCAACCCGACCCAGACAATAAACAGACCGAGCACCAGGGTCAGCGGGAAACCGATGGAGAAAATGTTCAGTTGCGGCGCCGCGCGGGTCATCACGCCGAACGCGATGTTGACCACCAGCAACGCGGTCACCGCCGGCAACACCAGCAGCAACGCCGCGCCAAGTACCCAGCCGAGTTTGCCGGCCAGTTCCCAGTAATGCGCGGTCATCAAACCACTGCCGACCGGCAGCGTGGTGAAGCTTTCAGTCAGGACTTCGAACACTACCAAGTGGCCGTTCATCGACAGGAACAGCAGCGTCACGAGCATGGTGAAGAACTGCCCGATCACCGCCACCGAGACGCCGTTGGCCGGGTCGATCATCGAGGCGAAGCCCATGCCCATCTGGATCGCGACGATCTGCCCGGCCACCGCAAACGCCTGAAAGAACAACTGCAAGGAAAACCCGAGCACAGCGCCGACCAGGATCTGCTCAGCGATCAACATCAGCCCGCTGAGATCCAGCGGACTCACTGCCGGCATCGGCGGCAGCCCCGGCGTGATCACCACGGTGATCGCCACGGCAAAATACAGGCGCACACGGCGCGGTATCAGCGTGGTGCCGAACACCGGCATGACCATCAACATCGAGGCGACGCGAAACAGCGGCAACATGAACGATGCCACCCAGGAACTGATCTGGGTGTCGGTCAGCTGAAGCAGCGATTGCATGGCTTAGCCGATGACCATCGGGATGTTTTTGTACAACTGGATGATGTATTCCATGAACGTCTGCACGATCCATGGGCCGGCGACGATCAACGTCACCAGCATCACCAGCAGACGCGGCAGGAAGCTCAGGGTCTGTTCGTTGATCTGCGTCGCAGCCTGGAACATCGCCACCAGCAAGCCGACCAACAGGCTCGGGATCACCAGAATCGCGACCATCAGCGTGGTCAGCCACAGCGCTTCACGAAAGATATCGACCGCGACTTCCGGCGTCATGGCGAGACACCTCCAAAACTGCTGGCCAGGGTGCCGATGATCAGCGCCCAGCCATCCACCAGCACAAACAGCATGATCTTGAACGGCAACGAAATGATCAGCGGCGACAGCATCATCATACCCATCGCCATCAGCACACTGGCGACGACGAGGTCGATGATCAGGAACGGAATGAAGATCATGAAGCCGATCTGGAACGCGGTCTTCAGCTCAGAGGTGACGAACGCCGGCACCAGAATGGTCAGCGGCGCTGCGTCTGGCGTCGGGATGTCGGTGCGTTTGGACAGGCGCATGAACAGCTCAAGATCGCTGCTGCGGGTTTGCGCGAGCATGAAGTCCTTGATCGGCACTTGAGCTTTTTCCACCGCTTGCTGCGCGGTGAGTGTCTCCGCCAGATACGGCTGCAAGGCATCCTTGTTCACGCGATCGAACACCGGCGCCATGATGAACATGGTCAGGAACAGCGCCATGCCGGTGAGGATCTGGTTCGACGGCGTCTGTTGCAGGCCGAGGGCCTGACGCAGGATCGAGAAGACGATGATGATCCGGGTGAAACTGGTCATCAGAATGACCGCCGCCGGAATAAAACTCAGCGCGGTCATGATCAGCAGGATCTGCAGGCTGACCGAATATTCCTGCGCGCCATCGGCGTTGGTGCCCAGCGTGATCGCCGGGATCGACAACGGATCGGCGGCGAACGCCAGCGGCGCCGCCAGCATCAGGGCCAGCGTCAAGACGATGCGTAGCGCACCCATTACTTCGTATCCTTCTGATCCTTGCCGAGTATCTTCAGCAACTGCTGGGCAAAATCCGGAGTGGCTTTTTCACTGGTGCTCGGCACCGGCACCGGCTCTTTGAGCACGTGCAGCGCGGTGATGGTGCCGGGGCTCAAACCGAGCAGAATCTGCTCGTTGCCGACCTGCACCAGCATCAAACGGTCACGTGGGCCGAGGGCGCGCGAACCGATCAACTCGATCACCTGGCCCTTGCCTGCCGGCCCTGCCTGCTGCACCCGGCGCAGCAGCCAGGCGAGGAAAAAGATAATCCCCAGCACCAGCAGCAAACCGAACACCAGTTGCGTCAATTGCCCGGCAATGCCGCTGTTGACCACCGGCGCGGCGACGGCGGCCGTGGTCGCCACCGGCTCGGCGGCCATTACGCTGATTGGCAGCGCCAGCAGCGCCCAGAGAAACCTTTTCACTCAGCGCAGCTTCTTGATGCGTTCGCTTGGGCTGATCACGTCGGTCAGGCGGATGCCGAACTTCTCGTTGACCACCACCACTTCGCCGTGCGCAATCAGCGTGCCGTTGACCAGCACGTCGAGTGGCTCACCGGCCAGACGATCGAGCTCGATCACCGAACCCTGGTTGAGTTGCAGCAGGTTGCGGATGTTGATGTCGGTGCTGCCGACTTCCATCGAAATCGACACCGGGATGTCGAGGATCACGTCCAGGTTCGGACCGTCCAGCGTCACCGGATCGTTGTTCTTCGGCACGCTGCCGAACTCTTCCAACGGCAGACGGTTGGAGCTCGCGGCGCCAGCGTCGGCGGCCAGCAGGGCGTCGATGTCAGCCTGGCCGGCATCACCGGTTTCTTCGAGGGCGGCGGCCCATTCATCAGCCAGTGCCTGATCGTCCTGGGCGTTCATATCGTCGTTCATCATGTGTCCTCGGCGGGCAACAATTCAGTTAGTGCAAAAAAGGGGGTGTGGCGCCGTTTCAGCGGCGCTCGATCGGCTCGATCACCTGCAACGCGAGGTTGCCTTTGTGCGAGCCCATCTTGACCTTGAAGGCCGGCACGCCATTGGCGCGCATGATCATTTCGTCCGGCATCTCGACCGGGATCACATCGCCTGGCTGCATGTGCAAGATGTCGCGCAGTTTCAACTGACGACGAGCCACGGTGGCACCGATCGGCACATCGACATCGAGCACGTCCTGACGCAGGGCGTTGACCCAGCGCTCGTCCTGATCGTCGAGATCCGACTGGAAACCGGCGTCGAGCATTTCGCGCACCGGCTCGATCATCGAGTACGGCATGGTCACGTGCAGATCGCCGCCACCGCCATCGAGTTCGATGTGGAACGTGGAGAGCTCGATCGGTTCGCCCTGGCCGACGATGATGGCCATCGCCGGTTTCAATTCCGAGTGGATGTACTCGAA
>NZ_JBIVMX010000049.1:0-4972 GCF_044753305.1 Pseudomonas sp. NPDC088429
CTCGTAGATCTTGCCGATCTCGCTGTTTTTCAGAGGCTCGAACAGTACGCCGCGGTTTCGCAGGTCCTTGATCTCACCGGGTCTTGGGATCTCGCTGACCAGCTCTTCGGGCGTGCAATCCATCAGGGAGAGAAAGTGCCTTGCGCTCATCATTGACTACCTTTTTGCTACAAACCGCAGATGCTCAAAGCCTTGTTTAACGGAACAACGGGCGAGACCTGCGGCGTAAGCCGCACGGGGCGACGAAATAGGGGGAGGCGCGATATTGACATTAAATGTCGCGTTTTTCCAATAGGCTACGGTTTTGCGGGATTCCGAGAGCGGACAGGATGTTGCAGTCGCGCATTTGAAGCCGGGTTCAGGACAGCAGCGAGTCCCTTTGTACACTGGCCTCGCCGGCCTTGGCAATCCGCCGTGGCGGGGATCGGGTCGCTTGAGTCGGTTTACGACCGTGGCGGCATGCCATCACTTGGTCGGATGCTCAGGTTGAAACATTTGCTAAAGCAAAGTGCTGGGTTATAAATAAGTTTCGAGCGACGCAGGAAGCCTCCGCATGGAATCGAAAGAAAAATTGTTAATGGAATTGCTGGGCCACACGGCTCGCTCTCTGACCCATCTCACCGCGTCAATGACCTCAATGTCCTTCGAGCTGCTGCGCAGCGAAGACGACGTGGTCAAATCCGCCGGCCGCCATATGATTGACCGCATGGCGACCATCAGTGCCGGGCTCGACGAGCATTGGCGATTGATCGGCGAGCTCACCGGCGTACACGTCGCCCACGAGCAGATCGAAACCATCCAGGAAATCCAGCTGGCCGCGCCGCCGCAACTGCCCTCCAGTTGAGCGAGGCGGTCTATCGGCGCACCTGATAGCCGTCGATTCACAAGACGAACGTCGCTGGCGCCTGACCCGCGACGGGGCCATAGTTTTGTTCCCGCGGGCGTCATTGCCCGCCCAGAACAAAACAGAGACTGGCCATGACCAAGACTCTCCATCACCGTGCCTGCCACCTGTGCGAGGCCATTTGCGGCCTGACCATCGAGACCACTGAAACCGATGGCAATGTTGCGATCACCTCGATCAAGGGTGATGCGCTCGACACCTTCAGCCGTGGCCATATCTGTCCCAAAGCTGTCGCGCTGCAAGACATCCAGAATGATCCGGATCGCCTGCGCCAGCCGATGCGCCGCGTTGGCAGCGAATGGTTGCCGATCGGCTGGGACGAGGCGTTTGCGCTGGTGGCCGAGAAACTGGCGGCGATTCAAGAGCGTCACGGGCAGAACGCGGTGGCGGTCTATCAAGGCAACCCGAGCGTGCACAACTACGGGCTGATGACCCACAGCAATTATTTCCTTGGATTGCTGAAAACGCGCAATCGCTACTCGGCGACCTCGGTCGATCAGTTGCCGCATCACCTGAGCAGCTATCTGATGTACGGCCACGGCTTGCTGCTGCCGATTCCAGACATCGATCACACCGATTTCATGTTGATTCTCGGCGGTAATCCACTGGCCTCTAACGGCAGCATCATGACCGTGCCAGATGTTGAAAAACGTTTAAAAGCGATCCAGGCACGCGGTGGTAAAGTCGTGGTCGTTGATCCACGGCGCAGCGAAACGGCGGCGATGGCCGATCAGCATTTGTTCGTGCGCCCCGGTGGCGATGCCGCATTGTTGTTTGGTGTGCTCAACACATTGTTCAGTGAAGGCCTGACACGCGACAGTCATTTGCCGGTCGATGGATTGGACGACGTGCGCGCTGCGGTGGAGACGTTCACCGCCGAGGCCATGAGCCCGCTGTGCGCCGTTCCCGCCGAGCAGATCCGCCAACTGGCGCGTGATTTTGCTGCGGCGCCGAGTGCGGTTTGCTATGGCCGGATGGGCGTTTCGACTCAAACCTTCGGCACTCTGTGCCACTGGGTGGTGCAACTGATCAATCTGGTTACCGGTAACCTCGACCGGGTGGGTGGTGCGCTGTGCACCGAGCCGGCCGTGGACTTGGTGGCGTCGACGTCGGGCGGGCATTTCAATAAGTGGCAAAGCCGTGTTTCCGGGCGTCCTGAATACGGCGGAGAGCTGCCGGTCTCGGCACTGGCCGAAGAGATGCTCACCGAAGGCGAAGGCCAGATCCGCGCGCTGATTACCGTGGCGGGTAACCCGGTTTTGTCGACGCCGAACGGGCGACAACTGGAGCAGGCGCTGGATGGCCTGGAGTTCATGGTCAGCATTGACCTCTACATCAACGAAACCACGCGTTACGCCGACCTGATCCTGCCGTCGACGTCGGCACTGGAGAACGATCACTACGACACCACGTTCAACTTGTTCGCGGTGCGCAATGTCACTCGCTTCAACCGCGCTATCCTCGCCAAGCCTGAGGGCGCGCTGCATGACTGGGAGATCTTTGTCGGTCTGGCCAAAGCATTCGCCGAGAAAACCGGCAAGGAGCTGAAACCGACCATGCCACCGGCGAAGATGATCGACATGGGCCTGCGGATGGGCATGTACGGTGACGCCTCCGAGCAGAAACTCTCGTTGGCGACACTGTTCGATCATCCTCACGGCATTGATCTGGGCGCGTTGAAAGCCAATCTGGCGCCGCGCCTGAAAACGCCGAACCAGCACGTGAAGGCCGCGCCGCCAGAGATCCTCGCTGACCTCGCACGGTTTGCCGCGCTGCAAGCTCCGGCCGCCGACGAGTTGTTGATGATTGGCCGCCGACATGTGCGCAGCAACAATTCGTGGATGCACAACTATCACCGGCTGGTGAAAGGCAAGCCGCGCCATCAGTTGCTGATGCATCCGGACGATCTCGCCAGTCGTGGGCTCAACGATGGTCAGTGGGTGCGCGTCAGTTCGCGGGTCGGGCAGATTGAAGTGGAAGTGCTCGGCAGTCTGGACATGATGAAAGGCGTGGTGAGCCTGCCGCACGGTTGGGGCCATGCGCGCCCGGGTGTGCAGATGGCGATTGCCAGTGGCCAGCCAGGTTCGAGCGCCAATGACCTGACCGATGAGTGCCAGCTCGACGAATTGTCCGGGAATGCCGCGTTGAACGGCGTGCCGGTCACCGTGGCGGCGGCTTGAACGTGACCGTCGGGGAGACCGAGCATGGCGCTCGGGATTCCGTTACAATGCGTCACCGTGCCGACCCGTGAGTCGGAAAGTTCAGCCGAGGTGCTCCATGGATATCATCGAAACGATTAAAGAGCAGATTGCCAACAACACCATTCTGCTTTACATGAAAGGCTCGCCGAATGCCCCACAGTGTGGCTTCTCCGCGAAAGCTGCGCAGGCTGTCATGGCGTGTGGCGAAAAGTTTGCGTACGTGGACATCCTGCAGAACCCGGAAATCCGCGCCAACCTGCCTAAGTACGCCAACTGGCCGACTTTCCCACAACTGTGGGTTGGCGGTGAGCTGGTCGGCGGTAGCGACATCATGACCGAGATGGCTGCAGACGGTTCGCTGCAAACCACCATCAAGTCGGCTGTTGAAGCGGCTGCGGCGAACAAGTCCGAAGCCTGATGCTTTTGTTGTAGGAGCAAAGCTTGCTCGCGAAAAACGATCACGCGGTGTGTCTGTAGCACCGCGGCGCTTTCTTCGCTGGCGAGCCATGCTCCTACAGAAAAGCCAATAAAAAGCCCCGCACCTCGAAAAAGGGCGGGGCTTTTTAGTGCGTCCGAAAAGTTACTGCGAGTTGCCGGTGCAATCTAAAAAGATCGCAGCCTGCGGCAGCTTCTACTCTTCGCCCATCTGCGATTGCAGATAGTTCTCAAGACCGACTTTGCCGATAAGACCCAGTTGGGTTTCCAGCCAGTCGATGTGTTCTTCTTCGGATTCAAGAATGTCTTCGAGCAGTTCACGGCTGCCGAAGTCACCGACGGTTTCGCAATGTGCGATCGCAGCTTTCAGGTCAGCGTGGCCGGTCTTCTCGATGCGCAGGTCGCACTCCAGCATTTCCTGGGTGTGCTCGCCGATGTGCAGCTTGCCCAAGTCCTGCACGTTTGGCAGGCCTTCGAGGAACAGGATGCGCTTGATCAGCTTGTCCGCGTGCTTCATCTCGTCGATGGATTCTTTGTATTCGTGCTTGCCGAGCTTGTTCAGACCCCAATCTTCATACATGCGCGCATGCAGGAAGTACTGATTGATCGCGACCAGCTCATTGGCAAGGATCTTGTTGAGATGCTGGATGACTGTAATGTCGCCTTTCATGATCGGAGTCCTGCCCTGTATTCGCTGTATATACGGCAGAGTTTGAGCTTCGTATTTATAAGTGTCAAACCTAAGTTATTGAATAATATATGAAAATTAATCGGAATAAGAATGTTTGTGTTCCGCGTCTGGAGCCTAAGCAATTGATTTACAGGCATAAAAAAACCGGACATAAGTCCGGTTCTTTGAAATGGGGTGTTATTACGCAGCAGTAAATTCTACCGGATAGGGGATCGCGGCCTGGGCGGTTTGCAGCTTGGTCAGGGTTTCGCGAACGACTTCCTTGGCAAGGCAGGCACATTTGCCGCATTGGCTGGCGACGCCGGTGGCCTGACGAACTTCTTTATAGCTGCAGCAACCCTCATAGATCGCTTCGCGGATCTGTCCGTCGGTGACGCCAGTGCAGAGACAAACATACATAAGTGAGAACCGTCGCTGGTTGTGACTCAATTGCGATGGATCTTAATGTTAACGAGAATGATTGTCAAAGTGCTTTCCGACCGCTTCAGCGGATTAACAGCTACGACTGACGAACGGTATTTGCTGGCTATTTGCCTGGCCCTGTAAATGCAGCACGGTTCTGCGCCTGCTTTAAAAAACCGTTAAGGACAGGCCAAATTCGCAGTGTATGATGGTCGGCCCTTGCGAAGGGGGTTCGTGTCACAGGGCTGTCGTCTGAGGATGGCAGGCTGGCGCAAACCCTGAACTTCAAGTTTCTACACCAGGAGATATCAATGAGCGTACTCGTAGGCAAACAAGCCC
>NZ_JBIVMX010000049.1:4982-5381 GCF_044753305.1 Pseudomonas sp. NPDC088429
AGCTTCACCCTGTCCTCGGCCATCAAAGGCAAATACGGCCTGGTGTTCTTCTACCCACTGGACTTCACCTTCGTCTGCCCGTCCGAGCTGATCGCTCTGGACAACCGCATGGCTGACTTCAAGGCCCGCAACGTTGAAGTGATCGCTGTGTCGATCGACTCGCACTTCACTCACAACGCATGGCGCAACACTCCAGTGAACAATGGCGGCATCGGCCAGGTGAAATACACCATGGCTGCCGACATGAAGCACGACATCGCTAAAGCCTACGACGTTGAGTCGGAAGGCGGCGTAGCGTTCCGTGGCGCGTTCCTGATCGACGACAAAGGCGTTGTCCGCTCGCACATCATCAACGACCGGCCCCTGGGCCGTAACATGGAAGAGCTGATCCGCCTGGTC
>NZ_JBIVMX010000049.1:5391-42226 GCF_044753305.1 Pseudomonas sp. NPDC088429
GGCGAAGTTTGCCCTGCCAACTGGAAAAAAGGCGACAAAGGCATGAACGCTTCGCCAGAAGGCGTTGCGGCATACCTGACCGAGAACGCTGCTGCCCTGTAAGGCGCAACGTCGAGGTACAAAAAAACCGGCCCTAGTGGCCGGTTTTTTTATGCTCGGGATTTACTCAACGAGGATCAGTCGTCGAAATCTTCCCAGCCGCCCATCTGTTTCCAGCGGTTGACGATGCCACAGAACAGCTCTGCGGTTTTCTCGGTGTCGTAACGCGCGGAGTGCGCTTCACGGCCGTCGAAGTCGATGTCGGCTGCCTGACAGGCTTTCGCCAGTACGGTTTGACCGTAGGCCAGACCGGCCAGTGTCGCGGTGTCGAAGCTGGAGAACGGGTGAAACGGGTTGCGCTTCATGTCCAGACGCGCGACGGCGGCGTTGAGGAAGCCGAGGTCGAAGCTGCTGTTATGGCCAACCAGAATCGCGCGCTTGCAGCCGTTGGCTTTCAGCGCTTTGCGGATGCCACGGAAGATGTCGGTCAGCGCTGTTTCTTCGCTGACGGCCATGCGCAGTGGGTGATCGAGTTTGATCCCGGTGAACTCCAGCGCCGCCGCTTCGATGTTGGCGCCTTCGAACGGCTCAACGCGGAAGAAGTAGGTGTGATCCGGGTAAACAAAGCCCTTTTCATCCATGGCGATGGTGGTCGCAGCAATTTCCAGCAACGCGTCGGTGGCCGAGTTGAAGCCACCGGTTTCTACGTCGACGACAACCGGCAGGTAGCCGCGAAAGCGTGCTGCCATCGGGTGGCGGGAACCGCCGCCGCCACTTTGACCGTCCAGTTCGTCGTCGAAATGGTCTTCACTCACGCGTGTTCCTCCAGCAGGCGCCAGCGCAGTTTTTCACCGGCGCGCAGCGGGATAACGGTCAGCTCGCCGAAGGGCAGGCTGGTCGGGGCGGTCCATTCTTCACGAACCAGGGTGATGCGATCAGTGTTCGCCGGCAGGCCGTAGAAGCGCGGGCCGTTGAGGCTGGCGAAAGCTTCGAGTTTGTCCAGCGCGTTACGCTGTTCGAAGGCTTCGGCGTACATTTCGATGGCGGCGTACGCGGTGTAGCAGCCGGCGCAGCCGCAAGCGGCTTCCTTGGCGTGCTGGGCGTGCGGTGCCGAATCGGTGCCGAGGAAGAACTTCGCGCTGCCGCTGGTGGCGGCGTCGAGCAGAGCTTCCTGATGGGTATTGCGCTTGAGAATCGGTAGGCAGTAGAAGTGCGGCCGAATCCCGCCCACCAGCATGTGGTTGCGGTTGTAGAGCAGGTGGTGCGCGGTGATGGTCGCGCCAACGTTGGCCGAAGCCTCGTTGACGAACTGCACGGCGTCGGCGGTGGTGATGTGTTCAAACACCACTTTCAGTGTCGGGAAACGCTCGACCACGCGGCGCATGTGCTCATCGATGAAGATCTTTTCGCGATCGAACACATCGACGTCGCCACGGGTGACTTCACCGTGGATCAGCAGCGGCATACCGACTTCGGCCATGGCTTCGATCGCCGGCAGAATCTTGTCGATGCTGGTCACGCCGGAGTCGGAGTTGGTGGTTGCGCCGGCCGGGTACAGCTTGGCGGCGTAGACAAAACCACTGGCCTTGGCTTCACGAATTTCTTCGGGCTGGGTGCGGTCGGTGAGGTACAGCACCATCAGCGGCTCAAAGCGACTGCCGGCCGGGCGGGCAGCGAGAATCCGCTGGCGATAGCCGTCGGCTTCAGCGGCGTTGCGCACCGGGGGTACCAGGTTGGGCATGATGATCGCGCGGCCAAAAGTGCGCGCAACATCGGCAACGGTATTGGTCAACACGGCACCATCGCGAAGATGAATGTGCCAGTCGTCGGGACGCAGCAGGGTCAGGCGGTCGGACATGAGGGGATTCCAGGCGGGTCAAACTGAGGCGAATGCTACCGGAAAAGACTCTTGCAGGCACTCGCTATCAAGTTTTGCGGGAACCTTCCGATATCCCGTAGGTATGCCGTAAACATCGTGTGAATCGGTCTTTGTGTTTCAGAAGCCAATGGAGCCTCCCGTGCGCCAGCGTTATTTAGCCTTGCTCAGTGTGTTTGCCAGCCTCCCCGCGATGGCGCTCACGTACCAGACACGTCTGGAGAACATTGAGTGGACGGTCGCCGGCGACAAGTTCGAATGCCGCCTGACACAGCCGATTACAGATTTCGGCTCGGGTGAGTTCGTGCGCAAGGCCGGCGAGCAGGCGATATTCCGTCTGAACGCCTACAACGCCATGCTCGGCGGCGGTTCGGCGACGTTGCTCGCAGCGGCGGCGCCATGGCAGCCGGGACGCGGCGATATCAATCTGGGCAGCGTCAGGATTGGCAGCGGTAATGTCTTGTTTAACAGTTCGCAGTCCCAGGCCGGTGGTTTGATCAGCGGTCTGCTGGACGGTCGCAGTCCGGTCGTGCGTCGCGCGTCGGGTGATGGTCGGGTCTCGGAAGTGCGGCTGTTGCCGGTCAAATTCAGCAAAGCGTTTAACGACTATCAAACCTGCGTGGCGAAATTGTTGCCGCAGAATTTCGATCAGGTTAAACAGTCGCAAATCGGTTTTCCCGGCGAAGGCACCGATCTCGACGCCGCCGCCAAAGCCAAACTCGCGGTCATGTTGGAATATATGAAGGCTGACCCGACGGTGAATCACATTGAGCTCGACGGCCACTCGGACAACAGCGGCAACCGTCTGACCAACCGTGAACTGTCGCGCCGCCGGGCGCTGGCGGTGGTCGACTACTTCAAGGCCAATGGCATTCAAGAGTCGCAGATCACCGTGCGTTTCCACGGTGAGCAGTATCCGGTGGTGCCCAACACCAGTGCGGCGAACCGGGCGAAGAACCGCCGGGTCAATGTGCACCTTGCGCGGGTCACGCCGACCGCAGCTCCGGCGCCGCAAGCGAGTACACCTGCGAGCACTGCAGCAACTTCCTGACCCGCCGGTCATCGTCGCGCTCTCGACAGATTCTGTCGCTTTGTCGTCTTAAGCTGTCGCGCCTCTGTAAATTATCGCGTTTGGGCGGTAGACTCCTCGGCTTTCCGTAGAACCCCGTGGAGTGATGGCATGGCGGACGTAAACAAGGTCGTTCTGGCGTATTCCGGCGGCCTGGACACTTCGGTGATCCTCAAGTGGCTGCAGGATACTTATAACTGTGAAGTGGTGACTTTCACCGCTGATCTCGGTCAAGGCGAAGAGGTCGAGCCGGCCCGCGCCAAGGCTCAGGCCATGGGCGTCAAAGAAATCTACATCGACGATCTGCGCGAAGAATTCGTGCGTGATTTCGTGTTCCCGATGTTCCGCGCCAACACCGTTTACGAAGGTGAGTACCTGCTGGGTACCTCCATCGCACGTCCGCTGATCGCCAAACGTCTGATCGAAATCGCCAACGAAACCGGCGCTGACGCCATTTCCCATGGCGCCACCGGCAAGGGCAACGACCAGGTACGTTTCGAGCTGGGTGCCTACGCGCTCAAGCCGGGCGTAAAAGTGATTGCCCCTTGGCGTGAGTGGGATCTGCTGTCCCGCGAGAAGCTGATGGACTACGCCGAGAAGCACGCGATCCCGATCGAGCGTCACGGCAAGAAGAAATCCCCGTACTCGATGGACGCCAACCTGCTGCACATTTCCTATGAAGGCGGCGTGCTGGAAGACACTTGGACCGAGCACGAAGAAGACATGTGGAAATGGACCGTCTCCCCGGAGAACGCTCCCGACAAACCACAGTACCTTGAACTGACTTACCGTAACGGCGACATCGTTGCGCTGGACGGCGTCGAAATGACCCCGGCCACCGTTCTGGCAACGCTGAACAAGATCGGCGGCGAGCACGGCATCGGTCGTCTCGACATCGTTGAAAACCGTTACGTCGGCATGAAGTCCCGTGGCTGCTACGAAACCCCGGGCGGCACCATCATGCTGCGCGCTCACCGCGCCATCGAATCGATCACCCTGGATCGCGAAGTCGCTCACCTCAAAGACGAGTTGATGCCGAAGTACGCCAGCCTGATCTACACCGGTTACTGGTGGAGCCCTGAGCGTCTGATGCTGCAACAGATGATCGACGCGTCGCAGGTCAACGTGAATGGTGTTGTGCGTCTGAAGTTGTACAAAGGCAACGTGATCGTCACTGGCCGCAAGTCCGACGATTCGCTGTTCGATGCCAACATCGCAACCTTCGAAGAAGACGGCGGTGCTTACAACCAGGCCGACGCGGCGGGCTTCATCAAGCTCAACGCGCTGCGCATGCGTATTGCTGCCAACAAGGGCCGCAAACTGTTCTAAGCCCCTCGGGCCTGGAATGAAAGGGCAGCCTTGTCATCGCGACAAGGCTGCCACTGTTCAAATCCTTCCTGCTTTTTGCGTTATCTGTGTTCTTCACGATATTCGCCCGCCTTTTAATGTCCTCTCAAAATTGTCGTGATCTGCTGGCTGACGTTGTAGGCGATGTAGAGCGTGCTCGCTGTGCCTTTTTTCGTCTGTTTGCCGGGGCCGAGCGCGATTTGCTTGAGTAATGCGTCTGACACTGGATCAGTCAGAAACACCATGAACCTTACCGATGACCTGCTGGTGACTGTCAGACTTGCCTGCAACTGATCGAATTGCGCCTTGCTGTTCATCGGTCGTACATCAATAACCCGCAGCGCGTTCATGGGTTTGGGCAACTGCACGTGATGCTCGATCCACGGCGGCGTCGCCCAATCGCTGGGAGTGGGTGGATCGGGTACGTTGCCCGTACGCTCGTACGTTTTCGAAAGAGGATCGTGTTGATGGTCGCTGGATTTGAACTCTTCAAAGGCTTTCAGAAAATTATCGTCCTTGTCGAAGTCAGACGGCGCATAGAGCGATCGGTAGTTGAAGTTCAAGGTAATAAAAAACAAAAACAACAAATAAAACGGAAAGCTGATTAAAAACCATATGTAAATTTCACGTTCATCGTTATCCAGGAAGGGTAGTGACACCGCTGCGGAAGTTTCCGAAATAAACGCGAAGATCGCGATAACCGTCATTGGGTTGGTGATTTTCTTTTTAAAGTTCCGCATGGCGTTGGCTCTATTGATTTTGAGATCGCTGATTTGATTAAGTGTGTGGTTAAAGTTTTGCGGCTTTAATGTTTATATTAAAAATTGCCGTGTGGGTAGAAGTGTCTTGTTTCAGATTTTTTGCAAAGCGAAGTTAGTTGACGATATTCTCTGAAGCGCGAGAGCAAGCAGCTTTTCAGAGCTGTATCCGCATGCCCAATGGCTTGGACGGCGGCGTGTTTTTCGGGCAGGCAACGGATCTGTATGAAAATTTTGTACTAAAAATATCAGCGGGTTAAAACGCGCCTGAATGAAGCGAGGAATGCACGTACAGCCCATTCGATAGCAGCAAGTGTATTTCTTGTAGGAATAATCCTCATTGGTTGTAGGGAATGTCTTGCGCTGCAAGTGCAAGAGAACTGCGCTGTGCCACGAGCGAATTGACTAGGCTATTGTGCGGGCTCTAAAAATCGAACAGCGAAATTGGACCTGCCCATGAATAAAGTGCTGATCGTGGATGATCACCCCGTCATTCGTCTCGCGGTACGTATGCTGATGGAGCGTCATGGCTACGAAGTGATTGCTGAAACCGATAATGGTGTCGATGCATTGCAACTGGCGCGCGAACAAATGCCGGATATCGTGATTCTGGACATTGGAATTCCAAAACTGGACGGCCTGGAAGTTATTGCACGGCTAAGTTCGGTGGCCATGCCGATGAAGGTTCTGGTGCTGACCTCACAGGCTCCCGGACACTTCTCCATGCGTTGCATGCAGTCGGGCGCGGCGGGTTATGTGTGTAAACAACAGGATCTGACGGAGTTGCTCAGCGCGATCAAAGCCGTACTCTCCGGTTACAGTTATTTTCCGAATCAAGCGCTGCATACCGTGCGTACCAGTCTGGGCAATGCCAGTGAAGCCGATATGGTCGATCGCCTTTCCGGACGAGAGATGATGGTGTTGCAACAGTTGGCGCGGGGCAAAACCAACAAGGAGATCGCCGACGGCATGTTTTTGAGCAATAAAACGGTCAGTACGTACAAGACCCGTTTATTGCTGAAACTCAATGCTCGCTCACTGGTTGACCTCATCGAGCTGGCGCAACGCAACGGACTGGTCTGAGCATGACCAACGTTGACGTAATCATGGGCGATCGAATTCAGCGACCAGTAGAAAGTAAAAAGCCTCCGTTTCGGGAGGCTTTCAAGTGTCAGTCATCAAAATCGTATTCGGCCAATTGCTTTTGCAGTCGGCGCTCCTCAAGCAGGTTATCGATGGTGCGACGTTTACTCAGATTGGTCTTGGCGACCTCGACGACCGGTTCGGCATCATCAGCGTCCACGGCTACAAAATCTTCGTCAGCTTCTTCCAGTTGCTCTTTGCTGGTACTCATAGGTTAACTCCAGGCTAAGAGGGGCCTTTGGCGCTCCTTATATCGACAATCCTGCGGCGGGTAAAAAAGATTTTTTCAATCGACGAATCGATAAACCTAATAGCCAGTCAATCGTCGGACGTTTTGGCTTTGTATTCGCACAGATCTTCGATTCGACAGCTGCCACAACGCGGCTTGCGGGCCAGACACACATAGCGTCCGTGAAGAATCAGCCAGTGATGGGAATCGAGCAGGAATTCCTTGGGTACAAATTTCATCAGCTTCTTTTCCACCTCAACCACATTTTTGCCGGGGGCGATGCCGGTGCGGTTGCTGACGCGGAAAATGTGCGTGTCGACGGCCATGGTCAATTGGCGAAACGCGGTGTTGAGCACCACGTTGGCGGTTTTACGGCCAACGCCGGGCAGGGCTTCGAGCTCTTCGCGGGTCTGCGGGACTTCACCGCCATGAAGTTCGACCAGCATGCGGCAGGTCTCGATGACGTTTTTCGCTTTGCTGTTGTAGAGGCCGATGGTCTTGATGTATTCGGACAGGCCTTCGACGCCCAAGGCGTGAATGGCGGCAGGCGTATTGGCGATCGGGAACAGCTTTGCCGTGGCCTTGTTGACGCCGACGTCGGTCGACTGCGCCGAAAGAATCACCGCAATCAGCAGTTCGAAGGGCGAGGAGTAGGCCAGTTCTGTCTTCGGCTCGGGATTGTCTTCATGCAGTCGGCGAAAGATCTCAAGACGTTTTGCAGCATTCATGGGCGATGCGTTTCCTTGGAAATAGAGTTCGGGCGCGTCCACGCCTGACGGGCCGCGAGCAGCAGCCCCAATACAATAAAGGCGCCAGGCACCAGGGTTGCCAGATGCAGCCCTTCGCCGAATAAAACAAGACCTGAGCCATGCGCGGACAACCCACGGCCAAGGCTTCCCTGCCCGATGAGTTCACGCAGCGCGGCGAGCACCAGCATCAAACCGCCAAACCATGCGCAAAGCTTGAAGCGCTGCGCCAGCGGTTGGCGGAAGAAGCCGTTGTGTTCAAGCACCACGCACTGCAAGGCGATCAATCCGCCATAAAGGCCGAACGACTGATGCCACGCCAGGAACCAGCGTTGCGCCAACAGATCCGCACAACTGGCTAACGTTGCAGCAAGCAACACACTGGCCAGCAAGGCACTCCCATTTGTCAGGCGCGAACGCAGCGGTGACATGGCCAAAGCATAAATGCCGACCACAACGACGAACATCAACATCGTGCCCAACGCACCGGCCAAAGAAACGGTGGTGCCCAGCAATAGCACCAGCATCAGAGAATTGGACAGGCTCATGGTGCGCTCCCCAGCAATGCGCTTCGATGCTCGTCAAAGTAGCGCAATGCATCGTGGATCGCGTTGATGGCTGCGCGCGAGGTGATGGTCGCCCCGGCCATTTGATCGAATTGCCCCTGATCTTTTTTCAATGCCCAGCCAGCGTCATTCGGTTCGCCGCGTGATTTGCCGGTGAACGTTTGCAGCCAGCTGTTCGGCCAGTCGCCAATGGGCCCGCCGAGTGCCGGGGTTTCGTTTTGCTTGAGGGTTTTCACGCCGAGCAATTTGCCGTTGGTATCGATGGCGATCAGCAATTCGATGGCAGCGGCGTAACCCTCGGTCTGATTGCGCAGCAACACTGCAACGGTCTGGCCACTCCTGGTTGCACGGTAACCCGCTGTAAGCGTGCTGTGGCTCAGCCCCGTATCGGTCAGCGGAAGCGGCTGTTCCAGCGGTTGGTTGTCGTAGCTGTCAGTGGGCAGTACGTCGAGCAGTTTGCGGCTGTCGGCCAAACGTTGTTCGGCAGCAATCTGCGGCGCACTGTTACGTTGCAGCAGATACGTCGCGCCGATGCCGATCACCGCCAACAGCAATAACGTCAATGCGCTGGCCGTGCGGTTCATGGGCTCACCTGTGGCTGACGACTCGCGGCAAACCGTTCCAGCGCCGGCACGCAAAGGTTCATCAACAGCACGGCAAACGCGACGCCATCCGGGTAACCGCCCCACGTGCGAATCAGATAGGTCAGCAGGCCGACGCCGACACCGAACAGCAGTCTGGCAAGCGCCGTTCTGGCACCCGAGACTGGCTCGGTGATGATGAAGAACGCACCAAGCATGGTCGCGCCGCTGAGCAGGTGAAACAGTGGCGAGCCATGGGAATCCGATCCCGATCCGTTCCAGCACAGCAGGCTGATCACAAAAAGGCTGGCGAGCATGCCGACCGGCGCGTGCCAGGCGATCACTCGCCGCTGCAGCAAAAACAACCCGCCGGCGAGAAACGCCAGATTCACCCATTCCACACCGCGACCGCCGAAACGCCCGAAGGCCGAATCACTGGCGAACAGCTCATCCATGGTCAGGCTTTTGTTGATGCGCAGACTGTCCAGTGCGGTGGCCTGTACCCAGGCATCCGGCGCCTGACCGATGTTGAAAACCTGTTGAAAGCTTGTCGTGAGATCCAGGCCATGGGCGGGCCAATGAGTCATCGGCTGCGCAAACATCACCATCGCCAAAGCAAAACCGAGCATCGCCGGGTTGAACGGATTTTTGCCGACACCGCCGTACAAATGCTTGCCGAACAATAGCCCCGCAGCCACCGCCGTCACCGTCAGCCACCACGGGCAATAGGGCGGCAGCGCGATGGCGAGTAATGTTGCACTGACGATCGCGCTGCCATCACTCAGCGTCGGCTGTAAGGGCTGACGGCGCAGTCGAGTGGCAATCGCCTCGACGATCAACGCCGTGGTAACAGCCAGAATCAGGTTGATCAACACGCCCCAACCGTACAACCAGAACAACGCCAGCAGCCCCGGCAACAGGGCCAGCAGCACAAGCTTCATCGCTTGCTGCAGGCGCTCGTCCGGTGCCTCAAGGGGCGACATGGTCTTGCACCTGGCGCTCGGCGGTTTGCAGGCGGGCGCGGGCCTTGTCGAGGATGTCGTCGGGCGTGTCGGCGCGGCGTCCGAGTTTGTTGAGATCGGCGCGGGCGTAGGCCAATTCGGTTTTTAGCTGGCGAAGTTGACTGTCGATCGGGCGTTTTTCGACGCGCACCAAGTCAGGCGCAGGCTGATCGCTTGTGGATTCGGCGTCGTGCAACGCTTGTTCGGCGTCGCGCAGTGCGTGTTCCAGTGTGGCGATCTGCTCCGGTGAAGCTTCGGCGGTTTGCGCTTTTTTCAGCTCGGCGCGGCGCATCGCCAACTGGATTTTCGCGCGTTTCAGGTCGGCATCTTTCGCGGGGGCTGGTGCCGCAACTGTCGGGGCGTTGCTTTCCAGTTGCGCCAAGGCCTGTTCCGCCGCTTCAAATTGTTGCTGGAGCACGATCAATTGCGACTGTTGCTCGAAGGTCGGCGGATGGCCGAAAGCTTTCAGCGATTTGTGCAGTTGCGCACGGCTCATCGCCACATCGATCTTGGCTTTTTTCAGTGCGGCATCGGCGGTCGCGGTTTTCTGGGCGCGCACGCGCTCCAGCGCAGCCTGCACTGGATCCGACGCGGTCGACTCAGGCTGAGCAGCACGTTTGGCGCGGGCTTCACGTTCGGCCTGCTTTTGCTGTTCTTCGCGCAGCAACCGGTCATTGCGTCGTTCGAATCGCAGGCGCGCGTGGTCGCGTTTGGCTGCTCGCGCGCGTTGCTCTTCAAGACTGAAGGCCAAGCCGCCGACCACCGGCAACGTGCTTAAAGGCAAAGGATGCATTTCAATGCAATCCACCGGGCACGGCGCTACACACAGGTCGCAGCCGGTGCACTCATCGATGATCACCGTGTGCATCAATTTCGCCGCGCCGACGATGGCATCGATCGGGCAGGCCTGAATGCACTTGGTGCAGCCGATGCATTCGGCTTCGCGGATATAGGCGACTTGCGGCGGCGCCGATCCACGACTGATATCGAGTTCCAGCACCGGCACTTTCAATAATTCGGCCAGCGCCGCGATGGTTTCGTCGCCACCGGGCGGGCATTTGTTGATCGGCTCGCCGTCAACGATGCCTTGCGCGTAGGGTTTGCATCCGGGATGGCCACACTTGCCGCATTGGGTCTGCGGCAGAAGGGCATCGATGCGTTGAATCAGACTCATGTTTTGATCAGTCCACTGAATCCGAGAAAAATCACTGCGATCAGTCCGGCGCCGATCAAGTCGATCGGCAAGCCGCGAAAGGGCAGGGGAATGTCATTGTCGGCGGTGCGCTCACGCAAATCGCAGAACAGGCTCAGCACCAGCCAGAAACCCAGCCCGGCGCCGAGGCTCAGCGCTGTCGCGTGCAGCAGGCCTTGATCGTTTTGCGCATTGATCAGCGCCAGTCCAAGCGCACCGGCATTGCCCAACAACAGCGGCCATAATCCGTCGAAAGGCAGATTCGGCCGCCAGCGCGCCAACAGTTTCAACAGCGGTGCGATCAACAAAACGCTCACCGGCAGAAACACGAACAGGCGCAGCGCCTCAAGTTGCAGCGGCACCAGCAGCCAATGCCAGATCGCGTAACCGATGACGCCGACGATCAACATCAGACACAACGTCGCCAGCCCCAGCGCATGCACCTGCCGACGATTCCCCGCCAATAGCGGATCGACGCCCAGCGGCCAGTGCAACACGAAGTTGTTGAGCAGCGCAGCACTGATGAGCGTAAGCACAAGTTCGGTCATGGTTCTGCCAGCGAAACGGGCGGCTGTCTCTTAAGGTTAGGCATTATCCGGGCAGATATGAAAAATCCCACAGGCATGCCGGGCACGCCTGTGGGATCGATTCACCGCCGAGTGTTACTTGATGCGTTGACCCGGCTTGGCGCCGCTGTCAGGGCTCAGCAGGTAGATTTCTTCACCGCCAGGGCCGGCTGCCATGACCATGCCTTCGGAAATACCAAACTTCATTTTCCGTGGCTTGAGGTTGGCGATCATCATGGTCAGACGGCCGTCGAGCTTGGACGGATCCGGGTAGGCGCTCTTGATCCCCGAGAACACGTTGCGTTGCTCGTCACCGATATCGAGGGTCAGGCGCAGCAGCTTGTCGGCACCTTCCACGTGTTCGGCTTTGACGATCAGCGCAACGCGCAGGTCGATCGCGGCGAAAGCGTCGAAGTCGATTTCCGCCGACAGCGGATCCTTGGCCAGTTCGCCATTGCCCGCAGGGGCGGCGGCACCGGTGTCGGTCTGGCTGGCGGTCAGGTCTTCTTTCGAGGCGTCGGTCATGGCTTGGACTTTTACCGGGTCGATGCGAGTCATCAACGGCTTGAACTCGTTCAGTTGATGATTGGCCAGCAGGGTCGCGTGGTCGTTCCAGGTCAGCGGGGCGACGTTGAGGAACGCCTCGGCATCGGCGGCCAGCAGCGGCAGCACCGGTTTGAGGAAGATCACCAGTTGGCGGAACAGGTTGATGCCGGTGGCGCAGATCGCCTGGACTTCATCGTGTTTGCCTTCCTGCTTGTTCAACGACCACGGTGCCTTGTCGGCAATCCAGGCGTTGGCGCGGTCGGCCAGACCCATGATTTCACGCATGGCGCGGGCGAAATCGCGGGCTTCATAGGCGTCGGCAATGCTTGGCGCGGCGGCGAGGAAAGCCTCGGTCAGCTCTGGCGCAGCGTTGTTGTCGACCAACAGGCCGGCGTTGCCTTTTTGAATGAAACCGGCGCAACGGCTGGCGATGTTGACCACTTTGCCGACCAGGTCGGAGTTGACCTTCTGCACGAAGTCTTCGAGGTTCAGGTCGAGGTCATCAACGCCACGACCGAGTTTTGCCGCGTAGTAGTAGCGCAGGTATTCCGGCGACAGGTGATCCAGATAAGTGCGGGCCTTGATAAAGGTGCCGCGCGACTTGGACATCTTCTGGCCGTTGACGGTCAGGTAGCCGTGCACGTTGATGCCGGTCGGCTTGCGGTAGCCCGCGCCTTCGAGCATGGCTGGCCAGAACAGTGCGTGGAAATTGACGATGTCCTTGCCGATGAAGTGGTACAGCTCGGCGGTGGAATCCTTGGCCCAGAACGCGTCGAAATCCAGCTCCGGCGTACGGTCGCAAAGGTTCTTGAAGCTGGCCATGTAGCCGATCGGTGCATCCAGCCACACGTAAAAGTACTTGCCTGGCTCGCCCGGAATCTCGAAACCGAAATACGGCGCATCGCGGGAGATGTCCCACTGTTGCAGGCCGGCGTCCAGCCATTCGGCGATCTTGTTGGCGACGGCGTCTTGCAGGGTGCCGCTGCGGGTCCAGGTTTGCAGCATTTCCTGGAAGTCCGGCAATTTGAAGAAGAAGTGCTGGGAATCCTTGAGCACCGGGGTGGCGCCAGAGATCGCCGACTTCGGATCCTTCAGATCAGTCGGGGCGTAGGTCGCACCGCATTTTTCGCAGTTGTCGCCGTACTGGTCTTCGGTGCCGCATTTCGGGCAAGTGCCCTTGATGAAGCGGTCGGCCAGGAACATTTTCTTTTCCGGGTCGAAATACTGGGTGATCGAGCGTTGAGCGATGTGCCCAGCGTCACGCAGCTTGATGTAGATCTGGCTCGACAGCTCACGGTTTTCTTCAGCGTGAGTGGAGTGGAAGTTGTCGAAATCAACCAGGAACTCGGCAAAGTCGGCGCTGTGTTCAGCCTGCACGTTGGCGATCAGTTGTTCCGGGGTGATGCCTTCCTTTTCCGCGCGCAGCATGATCGCCGAACCGTGGGCGTCGTCGGCGCAGACGTAGATGCATTGATTGCCGCGATGCTTCTGGAAGCGCACCCACATATCGGTCTGGATGTATTCCAGCATATGGCCAAGGTGAATCGAACCGTTGGCGTAGGGCAGGGCGCTGGTGACGAGGATCTTGCGTGGTTCGGACATGTGGGGCTTCGCTACTTGATGAAACGGAGGTCGGCCACTATAAAGCGCTGGCGCATATTTTTCACCCTGTGCACCTGTTTCATTGGATGAGAAACAGCAAAGATCAAAAGATCGCAGCCTTCGGCAGCTCCTACACATAATCCCCTGCAGGAGCTGCCGAAGGCTGCGATCTTTTTCAGGTACGATACCCACCATCTTTTCCCAGTCTTGTTATCGGAGTTGCCCATGAGCGCCGTCACTCGCGCAGCGGTGGAAGCCGTCCTCAGCCAATACACCGACCCTTACCTGAACCAGGATCCGGTCAGCGCCGGATGCGTGAAAAACATCGAGATCGTCGGTGATCGCGTCAATGTGCAGCTGGAAATCGGTTACGCCGCCGGTCTGTTCAAGAGCGGCTGGGCGCAATTGCTGCAACTGGCCATCGAAAACCTCGACGGCGTGGTGATTGCCAGGGTTGAAGTCAACACGGTGATCGCCGCGCACAAGGCGCAGGCGCAGATCCCGGGTCTGGCCAACGTCAAAAACGTCGTTGCCGTGGCCTCCGGCAAGGGCGGTGTGGGCAAGTCGACCACCGCCGCAAACCTCGCGCTGGCGCTGGCCCGTGAAGGCGCCAAGGTCGGTATTCTCGACGCCGATATCTACGGCCCGAGCCAAGGCATCATGTTCGGCATCCCCGAGCGCACCCGCCCAGAGGTCAAGGATCAGAAGTGGTTCGTGCCGCTCAAGGCCCACGGTGTCGAAGTCATGTCTATGGCGTTCCTCACCGACGACAACACGCCGATGGTCTGGCGCGGCCCGATGGTTTCCGGCGCATTGCTGCAACTGGTCACGCAAACCGCGTGGGGCGATCTGGATTATCTGGTCATCGACATGCCGCCAGGCACCGGCGATATCCAGCTGACCCTGGCGCAGAAGGTTCCGGTGGCCGGGGCGGTAATCGTCACTACGCCGCAGGATCTGGCCCTGCTTGACGCGCGCAAAGGCGTGGAAATGTTCCGCAAGGTCAACATTCCGGTGCTGGGCGTGGTGGAAAACATGGCCGTGCACATCTGCTCGAACTGCGGGCATGCCGAGCATTTGTTCGGTGAGGGCGGCGGTGAGAAACTGGCGACGCAGTACGGCGTTGAGCTACTGGCTTCGCTGCCGTTGTCGATGCTGATCCGCGAACAGGCCGATGGCGGCAAGCCAACGGTGATCGCCGAGCCGGACAGCCAGATTGCCATGGTTTACCAGGAACTGGCCCGCCACGTTGGCGCGCGGATTGTGTTGCAGGAAGCGGTATCGCCGGCGATGCCGAACATCACCATCAGCGACGATTGATACATCCGCAACACCCTGTACTTGTAGGAGCTGAGCTTGCTCGCGAAGGGGCCGTGTCAGGCAACATTAATGTTGTATGACATGCCGCTTTCGCGAGCAAGCTCGGCTCCTACAGGTTTTGCGGTGTGGGTCAGATACGCAGGCCGCCATCCATCTCCAGAATCCGCCCGGTGTAGTAGTCGTTCTCGAAGATATACGCCGCCGAATGCGCGATCTCTTCTGGCTTGCCCATACGCTTGAGCGGAATCCCCGAGGTCATCTTCTCCAGCGCTTCCGGCTTCATGCCCAGGGTCATCTCGGTTTCGATGAAGCCCGGAGCAATCCCCGCCACACGGATCCCGTAACGCGCCAATTCCTTAGCCCACGTCACCGTCGCCGCTGCCACACCAGCCTTGGCTGCGGAATAGTTGGTTTGGCCAACGTTGCCCGCCCGCGAGATCGACGAGATGTTGATGATCGCGCCGCTGTTCTTCAGCTCGACCATTTTCGCCGCCACTTCACGGGTGCAAAGGAACACGCCGGTCAGGTTGACGTCGATCACTGCCTGCCACTGTGCCAGGCTCATCTTGGTCATCTCGCCGTCCTTGACCTTCAACAGCAGGCCATCACGAAGGATCCCGGCGTTGTTGATCAGGCCGTGAATTGCACCGAAATCGGCGGCCACCTGAGCGACCATGTGCTCGACCTGTTCTTCATTGGCGACGTTGCACAGATAGCTGCGCGCCTCGACGCCCTTGGCTTTACACACAGCGACCGCGTCGTCGAGTTTTTCCTGATTGAGGTCGACGAGCGCAAGCTTCGCGCCCTTGCCGGCGAAATACTCGGCCATGGAGCGGCCCAAACCCTGGCAACCGCCAGTGATAATGATTACTTTGTCGTTGAGTTGCATTCGCATGCCCCGATAGCAGGTCTGAGTAGTTTTTATTGTTAGCGACTCCCGATCTGCACCGGCCGTGGCTGGTTTGCACATGAGAATTGCCCGATGGCGTGACCGAAACTTTCTTCCGGGCGCCTGTCCGTTTTTTCGACGGATTCTATTTAAGGAGTCATAAATTGAGCGTTGAAGTGGCCAAGAATGCCCGAGAATTGCTTCTCAAGGAATACCGTGGAGTGCTGTCGACGCACTCCAAATCGATGCCCGGTTTTCCCTTTGGCTCCGTGGTGCCGTACTGCCTCGACGAGCAGGGCCGCCCGCTGATCCTCATCAGCCGCATCGCCCAGCACACCCACAACCTGCAGAAAGATCCGAAATGTTCGCTGTTGGTGGGTGAGCGTGAAGCCGACGACGTGCAAGCCGTTGGTCGCCTGACCTATCTCGCCGAAGCGCAAAAGCTCGAAGACGGCGCTGCGATTGAAGCCGCCGCCGAGCGTTACTACCGCTACTTCCCGGATTCGCAGAACTACCACAAGGCTCACGATTTCGATTTCTGGGTGCTGACCCCGGTGCGCCATCGTTACATCGGCGGTTTCGGCGCGATTCACTGGATCGATCAAGTGACGCTGGCCAACCCGTTCGCCGGCAAGGGCGAGATCAGCATGGTCGAGCACATGAACAGCGACCACGCCAAAGCCATCGCGCACTACGTCGACCTCGCCGGTCTGCCGAAAACCGTGCCGGCGCAATTGGCGGGCATCGACACCGAGGGCATGCACCTGCGCATCGGTCAGGCGCTGTACTGGCTGCCGTTCCCAGCACCTTGTAATACGCCGACACAAGTGCGCGAAGCCTTGGTTTCTCTGGCTCACGCCGAGGTCTGGCCAAAAAATGAAGTGGCCGACGCTTGAATTCACGAAAGGCCGACGTCATCTAAGGCTTACTGCAAGGCATTTCTTGCGTTGAGGAAACTTTGATGCGCCCTTTTCTGTTGCTCTTTCTGCTGTTTCCGGTGCTGGAGCTGTTCGTATTCGTCAAAGTGGCAGGGGCTATCGGGTTTTTCCCGGCCCTGCTGCTGATCATTGTCGGCTCGATGTTCGGTGTGTTCGTACTGCGCGTCGCCGGTCTGGCCACGGCACTGCGTGCCCGTGAAAGCCTGAACCGCGGCGAACTGCCTGCGCAAACCATGCTCGAAGGCCTGATGTTGGCACTGGCCGGTGGTCTGTTGATTCTGCCGGGCTTTATCAGCGACGTCGTCGGTCTGGTCATGCTGCTGCCGTTCACCCGTCGTCTGCTGGCGAACAAAATGCGCCAGCGCGCCGAAGAACAGGCAATCCGCCAGCGCGCCTTTGCTGACGACCTGCAACCCCGTGGCGGTTCCGCACCGCGTCAGCCTCTGGGCCGCGAGGGTGATGTGATCGAAGGCGAGTTCGAACACCGCGACCCGAAGTAACGTCTGCATCGACACGGCACCCTCGGGTGCCGTGTTCGTTTGGGGCTGATTTTGTCCGCAGAATCCGCGAAATTTTTTTCGCCTCGCCCTTGTAATAAGCTTATGCGCCCTTATGTATCGGTCACCGAAAGGTTTCTGGCATTTGCGCCAGTCAGTCTTCCGCGTCTCGCTCGACGAGGCGCAACCGGCGAAGGCCGGATTTGTTAAACCCGCCGGGAATACACCGGCCGATGAAAACCACAATTAGGAGAGATCGACAATGAAGCTTCGTCCTCTGCATGACCGCGTCGTAATCCGTCGCAGCGAAGAAGAAAAGAAAACCGCTGGCGGTATCGTCCTGCCAGGTTCGGCTGCTGAAAAAGCCAACCACGGTGTGATTCTCGCTGTAGGCCCGGGCAAAGCTCTGGAAAACGGCGAAGTGCGCGCACTGTCCGTTAAAGAAGGCGACAAGGTTGTGTTCGGTCCTTACTCCGGCAGCAACACAGTGAAAGTCGACGGCGAAGACCTGCTGGTAATGAGCGAGAACGAAATCCTCGCTGTTATCGAAGGCTGATACCCCCGTTCATTTTCCCGCTACTACAAAGTATTTAAGGAATATCGATCATGGCTGCTAAAGAAGTTCTGTTTGGCGATTCCGCCCGTAAAAAAATGCTCAAGGGCGTCAACGTCCTGGCTGACGCAGTAAAAGCGACCCTGGGCCCGAAAGGCCGTAACGTGATCATCGAGAAGAGCTTCGGCGCTCCGACCATCACCAAGGACGGCGTTTCCGTCGCCAAAGAAATCGAACTCGAAGACCGTTTCGAAAACATGGGCGCGCAGCTGGTCAAAGACGTTGCCTCCCGTGCCAACGAGGACGCTGGTGACGGTACTACCACCGCTACCGTTCTGGCTCAGTCGATCGTCAACGAAGGCCTGAAAGCCGTCGCTGCCGGCATGAACCCGATGGATCTGAAGCGCGGTATCGACAAAGCGACCATCGCTATCGTCAAAGAGCTGAAGAACCTGTCCAAGCCTTGCGCTGACACCAAGGCAATCGCTCAGGTCGGCACCATCTCGGCCAACTCCGACAGCTCCATCGGCGACATCATTGCCGAAGCCATGGAAAAAGTCGGCAAAGAAGGCGTGATCACCGTTGAAGAAGGCACTGGCCTGGAAAACGAACTGTCGGTTGTTGAAGGCATGCAGTTCGACCGTGGCTACCTGTCCCCGTACTTCGTCAACAAGCCAGAAACCATGGTTGCCGAGCTGGACAGCCCGCTGATCCTGCTGGTCGACAAAAAGATCTCGAACATCCGTGAAATGCTGCCAGTACTGGAAGCCGTTGCCAAAGCCGGCCGTCCACTGCTGATCGTTTCCGAAGACGTTGAAGGCGAAGCCCTGGCGACTCTGGTTGTGAACAACATGCGTGGCATCGTTAAAGTCGCAGCCGTCAAGGCTCCAGGCTTCGGCGACCGTCGCAAGGCCATGCTGCAGGACATCGCTGTTCTGACCGGCGGTACCGTTATCTCCGAAGAAATCGGCCTGAGCCTGGAAGCAGCAACCCTGGAAAACCTGGGTAGCGCTAAAAAGGTCAGCATCTCCAAGGAAAACACCATCATCGTTGACGGTGCTGGCGTTGAAGCAGACATCCAGGCGCGCATCACTCAGATCCGTGCCCAGGCTGCTGAAACTTCCTCGGACTACGACCGTGAAAAACTGCAAGAGCGTCTGGCCAAGCTGTCCGGCGGCGTTGCAGTGATCAAGGTTGGCGCTGGTTCCGAAGTAGAAATGAAAGAGAAGAAAGCCCGCGTTGAAGACGCCCTGCACGCAACCCGTGCAGCCGTTGAAGAAGGCGTGGTACCTGGCGGTGGCGTTGCGCTGATCCGCGCTCTGCAAACCCTGAACGACCTGAAAGGCGACAACGCTGATCAGGACGTTGGTATCGCTGTTCTGCGCCGCGCTGTTGAAGCACCGCTGCGTCAGATCGCTGCCAACAGCGGCGACGAGCCAAGCGTTGTAGTCAACGAAGTCAAGAACGGCACCGGTAACTTCGGTTACAACGCTGCGACTGGCGAATACGGCGACATGATCGAAATGGGCATCCTGGACCCAACCAAGGTGACTCGTTCCGCTCTGCAAGCTGCATCGTCGATCGGCGGTCTGATCCTGACCACCGAAGCTGCAGTAGCTGACGCGCCGAAGAAAGACGGCGGCGCTGGCGGCGGCATGCCAGACATGGGCGGCATGGGTGGCATGGGCGGCATGATGTAAGCCAGCCTTACCCCCGTAACGAAAAACCCCGCTGACGCGAGTCAGCGGGGTTTTTTATTGTCCTTCAAAAGATCACAGGCAAAAGATCGCAGCCTTCGGCAGCTCCTACAGGGGATCGCGAACATCTGTAGGAGCTGCCGAAGGCTGCGATCTTTTGATCTCCATTCAGGCACTGACTGGTTGTGTTTTGACGACTGCCTCAGCCCTCACCGCCGGGCGATACAGCACCCAGTAATACGACCCCAGACAAATCAGCCAGCAGAAAATCGCTGTCCACACGTTGTGTGAGAAGAAGTGCGCACCCTGCATCATCCGGCTGATCGAAAACACCGAACCCAGCGCAAAGGCAAAGATAAACGCCTGTTTGGCCAAACGCGGACGACGATCACGCAGCACGAAAAACAGCGCAAACAAGGTAAACCCGGTAGCCGCATGCCCACCCGGCCAGCAACGCCCCGGCTTGTCGGTCTGCGGACGGTGTTCCATGAGCTTGCTGTAAGTCTCATGGCCGCCAAACTGTTCAAGGCTCCATGGGCATTGCACTGCCGTCATGGCTTTGACCGGCGTGACAAACGAAGTCGCCAGCCCCAGCGACAGCACCAGACAGCCCAGTTCACGCTTGAACGGTTTCAGCCGCTCTATAAAAAACGCGCCAATGAAACCAAAGATCGCAAACACCGAAAACGCAATCACCACCTCCTTGGCGCGGTCATGCAGGATGTCTTCGAGAAAGTAACTGTGTCGCCCGATGAAATCACCCGCTACCGGGTCGTAAAACAGTTGAGCCAGGTACATGTCCAGATCGGTCAATTCGAGCAGCACCAGAATGATCGCCGCAACAGCGGGTATTCCCAGGCACCACCAGAAATTCAGCGGCCGGGGAGCGGGGCGGGCAGAGGTCGACACCATGGGTAATTCCTTGGTCGGTAAGTGTGTTCTGAGGAGCGCAACCGCGGGGAGTCTGCGCGCGCTGGCGTCGCTGATTTGTTAATCGAAAGTGAAAAAAACGTTGGCGGCCACAATGAACGTTTTTCTCGCAAAACAACCCAACACACGCCTAGCCGTCAGCCACGCTTGGCCGTAAGCTGCGCGGGCCAAGACGGCCATTACTGTGTACGGAAGAGGTGCCCATGCGAATTCTGGTGGTCGAAGACAACCGCGATATCCTCGCCAATCTGGCCGATTATCTAGGCCTCAAGGGCTATACCGTCGATTGCGCGCAGGACGGTCTGTCGGGCCTGCATCTGGCCGCGACCGAGCATTACGACCTGATTATTCTTGACATCATGTTGCCGGGCATCGACGGCTACACCCTGTGCAAGCGCCTGCGTGAAGATGCCCGCCGTGACACTCCGGTGATCATGCTCACCGCCCGCGATCAACTCGATGACCGTTTGCAGGGCTTCAAGTCCGGAGCCGACGATTACCTGATCAAGCCGTTCGCCTTGTCCGAACTGGCTGCGCGGGTCGAAGCGGTGATGCGCCGCGCGCAAGGTGGCGGACGCCGGGCGTTGCAGGTTGGCGAGCTGAATTACGACCTCGACACGCTGGAAGTGACCCGCGAAGGCAAGTTGCTCAAGCTCAACCCGGTGGGCCTCAAGTTGCTCGCGGTATTGATGCAGAAGAGCCCGCACGTACTGCGTCGCGAGGTGCTTGAAGAAGCGCTGTGGGGCGACGACTGCCCGGACAGCGACAGCCTGCGCAGCCATGTGCACCAGTTGCGTCAAGTGATCGATAAACCGTTCGCCAAACCACTGCTGCATACCGTGCACGGCGTGGGTTACCGCCTGGCCGATGCGTAATGGAGTTTAGACAGAGCCTTTCGCAACGGATCATCATCGCTTTTGCATTGATGAGTGCGCTGGTGGCCGGCGCGTTTGCCATGGGCATTGTCGCCACGGTGCATCTGGTCGAAGAGAAACTGATTTCGGCGGGCCTGGGCGGCGACTTGCAGCGCTTGCTGTTGATGGACAACGTTTCGGACTGGAGCCATCGCCCTGAGCCGGATCAATTGTTCTATTTCAGCGGCGGGCCGGGCGATTTCGAACTGCCTAAAGATCTGCGTCACCTTGATTCCGGTTTCCACGAAGTGTTCCGCGAGCAGCTGTCGTATCACGCGATGGTCGAGATCGTCGACGGTCGGCGTTATGTGCTGTTGCAGGATCAAAGTGATTTCGAAGAGCGCGAGCGCGTGCTGTTCGCCGTGGTGCTGGTGGGCTTTGTGCTCAGTCTGGCGCTGGCGGTGTTCCTCGGTTGGGTGCTCGCGCGCAAGGTGATGGCGCCGGTGGTGCGCTTGGCGCGTCAAGTTCGCCATCGTGACCAATTGCTCGGGCTGGCGCCACCGTTGGCGCCGGATTATGCCGCTGACGAAGTCGGTGAATTGGCAGTGGCGTTTGATGCCACGCTGGGGCGTCTGCGTCAGGCCCTGACCCGTGAGCGGCTGTTCACCAGCGACGTCAGCCATGAGTTGCGCACGCCGTTGATGGTTCTGGCCAGTTCCTGTGAGCTGCTGCTGGAAAACCCGGCGATCGACGCACGGGGACGTTCGCAGGTCGAGCGCATCGCCCGCGCCAGTGAAGAGATGCGCGAATTGGTGCAAACCTTCCTGATGCTCGCCCGAGCCCAGCGTGAAGACGCGGGTGCAGCACCTCAGCAAAGCCTCTCGCAAGTCGCTGAAGGGTTACTGTGTGTGTGGCGTGAGCCGATTGAATCCAAGGGCTTGAGGCTGGATTTCGCCGCCGGACAACCCACGCAGACCCGTTTCAATGCGACCTTGTTGGGGGCGGTGATGGGCAACCTGCTGCGCAACGCCTGCCACTACACCGAAAAAGGTTTTATTCGCCTGACGCTGACGGGCAACGGCTTTATCGTCGAAGACTCCGGCGTGGGCATTCCGGAGGAAAAACGCGAAGCGATGTTTCAGCCTTTCGTGCGTGGGGCCGAGAAACGCGGCGAGGGTCTGGGACTCGGATTGTCGCTGGTGCAGCGCATCTGCGAGAACGAGGGCTGGAGTGTCAGTTTGAGCACGATGGAACCCAATGGCTGCCGCTTCGAAGTGGATCTTGGCAAACTTTGAAGCCCGTAGTGGCCCCGCGCTACTCCCGCTTACCTGTCTAAATCCTGTATAACTCTGAAATAGTTTGGCAGTTTACCCAACGAAATTTTCACAATTGGATGACCTGACACTGACACCCCCATCCCTAAGGTGGGGGCATCAGTAATTCAGGAGTCCTGGTGATGGCCGGCCCGATCAAGCTCGATTTTTCCGAAAAGTACGACGACAACCATGCGCAGAAATATCTGCACAAGCATCAAGCCAATCTGGGGCGCCGTTTGTCTCATTGGCGCGATGTTCAGTTGGCTCGCAAGGCGCTGACTCTGGCCGGCGAGCCGGGGCTGGTGCTGGATTTGCCCTGCGGTGCAGGCCGTTTCTGGCCGATGCTGGCGGAAAAGTCGAATCGGGTAATCATCGGTGCGGACAACTCCGAATCAATGATCAAGACCGCGATGCAGGCGCAACCGGCTGATGTGGTGAAAAGGGTACAACCCTTGCACACCTCCGCGTTCGACATCGCTTTACCGGACAACGCCGTCGACAGCATTTTCTGCATGCGCCTGCTGCATCACATCGGTGAAGCCGAGCACCGGATGGCGATCCTGCGTGAATTCGAGCGTGTGACCCGTGACAGCGTGATTATTTCGCTGTGGGTGGATGGCAATTTCAAGTCCTGGAAGCGCAAGCGCTCCGAGGCAAAACGTGGGCAGGAAGGTTACCAGAACCGTTTTGTGTTACCGGCCGCTACGGTCGAGAAAGAATTCGAAGCCGCCGGTTTCCGCATTCAGGAACAATTGGATTTTATCCCGCTATATGCGATGTGGCGGGTCTACGTATTACGCAAGAGGTAGCAGGATGGCAGTGCAATTTGCAGCAGAGACGGACGTCGCTCCGCAGGATCGTTTCGACTACTACTGGAACCAGCAAGGCGAATGGGTAGAAGAACCCAATGTCCGCCGTGGTGGCCAAAGTGGTGTTCAGCGAGTCGTGGGGCGTGATGGTCAACTGCTGTATGCCAAGCGCCAGACCGGACACATTTATCGTAGCTGGCTGCACCCGTTTGGCCGTCCGACCGTATTGCGTGAGCTGGATGCCCTGACCGGCGTCAGCAAGCTCGGCGTGCGTGTGCCGGAGATCGTGTTCTGCGGTGCCCAGCCGGATCCGCAATACAAGTGGCGTGCACTGCTGGTGACCAAATCCCTGGACGGTTTTGACGAGCTGGAAAAGTGGGAAGCCGCCGGTGGTCGCGCGCAGTACGGCGAAGCGGTGTATGAGCGCGTGCTCAAAGACCTTGCCGAAAACATGGCGCGCATGCACAAGGGCCGTTGGCAGCACAGCTGCATCTACATCAAGCACGTTTTTGTACGGGTGACCGGCGAACGGGATTCGGCCAAGGTTGAAGTGGCCTTGATCGATCTGGAGAAGTGCCGTCAGCGTCTGACCGCCTATCGCGCCGCCTCCCATGACATGAAACAAATGCGCCGCCATTCGTCGTTCAGCGATGCTGACTGGAAGAAACTCGTCTACTTTTACGAGACGGCGTTTGGCAGCGCTATCAAAGGTTTATAGCGATGAAACTCGAAATTGCACGAGGTTTGTTTCTGGTTGGCGCCTTGGCAGTTGCTTCATTGGCGGTGGCTGCCTGGGAGCAGCCACGCATGCAGGTCATCGGTGCGTCCGTAGAGGGCGAGCACTGCGCAATACCACGGGTGGCGAAAGCCTCCGTGGCGACCAAACCCGATCATGATTTATTGCTGTTCATGTTCGGGATGGCACAGGGAATGAGGCCGCAAAGTTGAACCGATTGAAGCCAAAATAAAGGCCTTGCAGATGCGAGGCCTTTTTTTGAGAATCAAAAGATCGCAGCCTTCGGCAGCTCCTACAGAAGATGCATTGCAATGTAGGAGCTGCCGAAGGCTGCGATCTTTTGATCTTAAGCTTTGTCAGGTTTTGCCAGCAGGGTGTAGATGCACGGCAATACAAACAGGGTGAACAACGTGCCGATCGACATCCCCGTCGCGATCACCATGCCGATATCGAACCGACTCACAGCGCCCGCACCGGTCGCCAGAATCAGTGGCACCATGCCAAACACCATCGCCGCGGTGGTCATCAGCACCGGGCGCAAACGAATCGCCGCCGCTTCCTCCACCGCTTCACGTGCGCTCAGCCCTTTGTCCTTGCGTAACTGGTTGGCGAATTCGACGATCAAGATCCCGTGTTTACTGATCAAACCGATCAACGTCACCAGCCCAACCTGCGTGTAGATATTCATGCTCGACCAGCCAAGAAACAGCGGAATCAGCGCCCCGCAGATCGACAACGGCACCGTCACCAGAATCACCAGCGGATCACGGAAGCTCTCGAACTGCGCCGCGAGCACCAGAAAAATGATCGCCAGTGCCAAGGCAAACGTCACCCACAACGCGCTGCCTTCCTGCACGAACTGCCGCGAAGCGCCGCCATAGTCAAAGGCAAACCCGGCCGGCGCTTCCTCGCGGGCGATCTGCAGCACGGTGTCGATGGCTTCACCCATGCTGACCAGCGGGAAACCGGAAATCTTCGCCGCGTTGAGTTGCTGGAACTGGTTGAGTTGTCGCGGTCGCGCGCGGTCGGTGACTTTGATCAACGTCGACAGTGGCAGCAGCTCGCCCTGAGTGTTCTTCACGTAATAATTGTTCAGCCAGTCCGGGTTGTCGCGGTACGGCCGTTCAACCTGCGCGATGACCTTGTAGCTGCGCCCTTCAATGGTGAAGCGATTTATTTCCGCCTCGCCCAGCAGCGTCGCCAGCGTGCTGCCCAAATCGAGCATCGACACGCCCATCTGCGCGGCTTTGGCGCGGTCGATGTCGACCACCACTTCCGGTTTATCGAACGCCAGATCAAGGTCGACGAAGGCGAACTTGCCCGACTCCATCGCGCGTTTCTTGATCCGGTCAGCCACCTGCAGCAGTAACTCGTAATCGTTGGCCGTATTGATCACGAATTCAAACGGCAAGCCTTCGCCAGTGCCTGGCAGGGAGGGCAGGTTGAAGCCGAAAATCTGCAGGCCCGGAATGCCTTCGAGTTTGCCCTGCACTTCGGGAAGAATTTCCATCTGCGTGCGGCTGCGCTCGTTCCACGGCTTCAGCAGGAAACCGCCGATGCCCGCCTGCACGCCGTTGTAGCCGTTGATCTGGAACGAAGAGTAGTACTCCGGAAATTCCTTGAAGATCTTGATGAATTCGTCGGTGTAAGTGCTCAGGTAATCGAGGTTGGTCGGTTGCGGCGCGTTGGCCATCATGAAAATGATGCCTTGGTCTTCGTCCGGCGCCAGCTCCGATTTGGTGAACTTGAGGAACACCGGAATCAGGCACAGCACGATCACCGCAAACACCAGCACCACCGGCCGCGTGTTCAGCGTGCCGTGCAGCGTGCGCTGGTAGCGGCGCTTGAGGCCGTCGAAGATGCGGTCGAGACGATGGGCGAGGCCGCTGGGGTTTTGTTCGTGGCGCAGCAGATAGGCGCACATCATTGGCGACAGGGTCAGGGCGACGACCCCGGAAATCACCACCGCCCCGGCCAGCGTCAGGGCGAACTCCTTGAACAGCGCCCCGGTCAGGCCGGTGAGAAAACCGATCGGCGCATACACCGCCGCCAGGGTGATGGTCATCGACACCACCGGCATGGCGATTTCCCGGGCACCTTCGAGGGCCGCGTCAAACGGCGTTTTACCTTCCTCGATGTGCCGGTGAATGTTCTCAACCACGACAATCGCATCGTCGACCACCAGACCGATGGCCAACACCATCGCCAGCAGCGTCAGCAGATTGATCGAGTAACCCATCATCTGCATGAAGAACATCACGCCGATCATCGACAGTGGAATGGTCACCACCGGGATCACCACCGAGCGCAACGCGCCGAGGAACAGGAACACCACGACGATTACAATCAACACCGCTTCGAACAGGGTTTTCACCACTTCGTCGATGGAGGCCTGAATAAACAGCGTGGCATCGTAGGCGATTTCGCTTTTCAGGTTCGGCGGCAGCTGCGCTTCCAGCTCGGGCATCAGCTTGCGCACTTCCTTGATCACGTCCAGCGGGTTGGCGCCTGGCGTGGCTTTGATGCCGATATACACCGACGGCGTGCCGCCGAACGAGCTGATCGAGTCGTAGTTTTCCGCGCCCATTTCCACCCGCGCGACATCGCTGAGCAGCACGCGGCTGTCGCCACTGACCTTGAGCGGAATCGCCGCAAAAGCCTCGGCGGATTTCAGTTCGGTGTTGGCGTTGATGCTGGTGACCACGTATTCGCCTTTCACTTCGCCGGCGGCGGAGAGGAAGTTGTACTGGCGCACGGCGTTGGTCACGTCGGCGGCGCTGAGGCCGAACCCGGCGAGCTTCACCGGGTCGAGCCACAGGCGCATGGCGAACACCTGATTGCCGAGAATCTCCGCTTCGGCCATGCCCGGCAGCGTCGCCAGTTTCGGCTGGATCACCCGCGACAGGTAGTCGGTGATCTGCGGGTTGCTCAAATCTTTGCTGAAAAAGCTGATGTACATCAGCGCCGAAGCGTCGGCGGATTCTTTGCTCAGCACCGGGTCTTCGGCGTCTTGCGGCAGCTTGTTTTTCACCTCGTTGGCCTTGGCCAGCAACTCGGTGAACAAGCGGTCGGTGTTCGAGCCGATACGCGCGTAGATCGAGATCACCGAGAAGTTCTGCCGACTGACCGAGGTCATGTAATCGATGCCCTCGGCGCTGGCCAGGCTCTGTTGCATCGGCTGGGTGATGTAGCCCTGAATGGTTTCGGCGTTGGCCCCGGGGTAGGCTGTGGTCACCGTGATCAGGGCGTTTTCCATTTGCGGGTATTGGCGCAGCGGCAACTTGCTCCAGGCCTGGAAGCCGAGCAACACAATCAACAGGCTGACCACGGTGGCGAGCACCGGGCGGCGGATGAACGGATCGGTAAAAGCCATGGGGATTCCTTGATCAGTCGGCGCGAGGCGGACTGTTCTGCTCGCCGAGGGTCTTGTCGTCGCTGATGGCGATGCGTGCACCGTTGTCCAGTTTGATCTGGCCAGCCGTCACCACTTGTTCGCCGCTCTGCACGCCCTTGTTGATCATCACCAGGCCATCGCGGCGCTCACCGGTTACGATGAAACGCCGCTCGGCGATCAGTACTGGTTGGCCCTTGTCATCCTTTTCGACGGTGCCGTCCTCGGCTTTCTTCTGCCCGACCACGTAGATCGAGTTGCCGTAGAGGGTGTAGGTGATCGCGCTTTCCGGCACGACGATGTGTTTTTGCGGATCGGGCAGCAACACTTCAAGGCTGGTGAACATGCCCGGCAATAATTTGCCGTCCGGGTTGGCCAGGGTGGCGCGGATCAGAATGTTGCGCGTGGTGCTTTCGACGATCGGGTTGATCGCGCTGATCTTGCCGGCGAAGTTTTGCCCCGGATAAGCCGAGACCGAGATTTGCACCGGTTGGCCGATGGCCAGTTTCGGCACCGATTGTTCGGGCAGGTAGAAGTCGGCGTAGAGGCTGCTCAAATCCTGCAACGTCGCAATTTTGGTGCCGCTGGCGAGGTAGTCGCCGATGTCGACCTGACGGATGCCGATGGTGCCGCTGAACGGCGCGAGGATGCGTTTTTTCGCCAGCGAGGCGTTGAGCTGATTGACCGTGGCTTTGTTCTTTTGCAGCACGGCGGAGAGGCGGTCGTACTCGCCTTTGGAGATGGCGCGGCTGTCGACCAGTTGCGCGCCACGGCCGAAGTCCAGTTGCGCGAGGCCCAGATCAGCCTTGGCGGTTTCCAGCAGCGCGGTTTCGACGGCGCTGTCGAGTTGCAGCAGCGGTTGCCCGGCTTTGACCTTTTGCCCGGATTCGAATTTGAGTTCAGTGACAGTGCCGGCGACTTCCAGGCTCAGCTCGACGCCTTGCAGTGCCTTGAGCGTGCCGACGGTGGGCAAGCGCATCTGCCACGGGCGCTCGGCGGCGGTGGCCACGGCAACGCTGATCGGCGGTTTCGGTTTGGAGAAGCCCTGGATCATTGTGTAGATCGAAAAGGCTTTGTAGCCGCCCAAGACCAGGACGATCAACAAGACAACACCCAACATGATCAGCATGCGGCGACGCAGCATATTTCCATTTCCTTGGATAAATCAGGTGAGACAGGCCCGAACATTACTCCGAGAGCGGCAGGGAATCCAACTGCCGACACAGCAAAAGATCGCAGCCTTCGGCAGCTCCTACAGGGGAATGCATTCCAAGGTAGGAGCTGCCGAAGGCTGCGATCTTTTGCGGTGGGTTCAGGCCATCAGGTGCAAATGGTTGTCCCAGAGCCCCGCCGGCAGTTCCAGGGGCTTGGCCAGCAGTTCATCCTGACGGCAATCGTAGTAGCGGCAACGGCCCTGACCAGACGTCACAACGAATCCATCCTGCACCGCACCGACACCCGCGCAATCCGGCAATGGTGCATCGAGGCGCACTTCGCCGCTGTCCAGATCCCAGATAAAGAATCGATTACCCCGCGGCGCGGTCAGCGCGACCAGACGCAAATCACTGTGCACGGCAACGCTGGCGGTGTAATGCCCCATCGACTGCAACTGATGCTCAGGCACCGGGAACGCCACAAATGGCTGACCCGGACGCTTGATCGCCAGCAGCTCTGAACGCTCATGAGAGGCGCCCATAAACTGCTGACCGGCAACGATGGTGCCGTCACTGGCGATACCCAAATGGCGCACGCTGTTCATCTGCTGGGCGAGGGTTTCCTTGCTCAGCAACGTACCGTCGCGTTGCATCAGCACCAGGCTCGGCTCCATGGCGCTGAGGTTCATGTCGACGCGGCTTTCCGCTTCGGTACGAATCCCGCCGTTGGCCACCACCAGCGTCTCGCCGTCAGGCATCCACGACACCTGATGCGGGCCGAGGCCGTGGGTGGAAATCTCGCCGCTGTGCACCAGTCGCTCGCCTTCGAACTTGTACACGCCGAGCAAACCACGGCCAGGATCGGTCGTGTCGTTTTCGGTGGCGTACAGGTACTCGCCGTCCTTGTGCACCACGGCGTGGCCGTAGAAGTGCCGGTTCGGCTGCGAGGTCACTGTCTGCAGCAACGTGCCGTCGCGCAGGTCGATCAGGTAACTCTCGGTACCCGGACGCCGCGCGACGAACAGCGCAATCGGCTGCGTCGGATGGTTGATGATGTCGTGACAACGCTGGCCGACTTCGGTGGCGAACACCCGCGTGCCGTCCAGCCGATAGCCGACGGCGTAGTGCTTGCCGTCGGTGTCATCGCGCGCCGACAACAGCAGCGGGCTCTGATCCTTGCGTTTGAACAGCGTCCAGCCGCCCAGTGTCACTGCTCCCAGCAGCGTACTAGCTAAAGTCAGAGCCTGGCGTCGCAGCATGGCACTTGCCCTCATCAGTCACCGTCGTTGGCGTTAAAGCCCAGTTGAATGCCCAGCGCCTTGGCCAGTTCGCCTTCGTGCAGGCGATGGACGACGTTGAGGCTGTCGTAGATGTCGTTGAGTTGCTGACGACCGGCGTCGTCTTCGAGCATTTCGCCGAGCGAGCGCTGAGTGCTGTCGAACAGTTTCAGTGAGGCGGCGTAAGCAGCGTCGATCTTGTCGGCCAACGGCTTTTGCTCAGCCGGCAACAGCCCGCGCAGGCCTTTGTTGTCGACGCCTTCCCACACGGTTTTGGCGGCGGCAAGGCTGGCTTCCAGCGCGGTCATCGACGACTGGCTGCGCCATGCATCGGCCTGGAACGGCTGTGGCACGCCCTTGCTCTGGCGGCCCATTGGCGTGCCGAGTTTTTTCTTCAGGGTGTCCAGCGCGGTGACTTGCACGCGCAGCAGATCGGCGATCGCTTCGTGGGAGTCGGCGTAGCGCTGGTTAGGGAACTTGGTCATCTGCGCGAGCATGCCGTCGGTGTTGTTCCAGTTCTGCAGAATCTCTTCGGCCAGTTGCTTCTGACGCTCGCCGATGGCGATCAGCAGTGGGCAGTACTTGGCTTTCTGCTCGGCGTTGGCGACGTCAGGCTTGGCGTCGAACAGGATGTATTCGTAGGCCGACAGGCCCTGAACGACAACGCTCGATTTGGCCAGTGCGGCGGCATCGATCTGCGGCTGGGCGACAACCAGTTGCTCCACCTGACGACCGACAAGGTTCTTCTTGTCCGGCCAGAACTGGACTTGCCAGGCGCGGTTGCCTTCAGCCAGTGGCCCGATCAGCAACGGTTGCAGTTCGGCCCAGGCTTTCTGCGCGTGCAGGAAGTCGGCGCGAGCGGTCTCCAGGGTTTCTTTGCCCTGGCAGTAGGCGAGGGCGCTGACCGCCAGTTGCTTGTCGGCTTCGACCCAACGGGTGTAGGTCGGCAGGATCACCGATTTGGCGATGGCCGCCGAGGTGACCGCTTGCGGATCCTGCGGCGAGCAGGCGCCGAGGGCGAGCGCGGCAAGGCTGGTGAACAGTAGCTTGGGACGGAACATGTCGGGCTCCCGATTCTTTATCAGTGTTTAAAGTGAGTTCAGAAACGCCAGCAGCGCAGTACGCTGCTCGGCATTGAAAGATAAAACCTGTTGCTGCGCCGCCGTCGCTTCGCCGCCGTGCCAAAGCACCGCTTCGAGCAGATTGCGTGCGCGACCGTCATGCAAAAACTGCGTGTGACCGCTGACCGCTTGCGTCAGGCCAATCCCCCACAACGGCGGCGTGCGCCAGTCGCGGCCGGAGGCCTGGAATTCCGTGCGGTTGTCGGCCAGACCGTCGCCCATGTCATGCAGCAGCAGATCGCTGTACGGGCGAATCACTTGATTGGCCAGTTCAGGTTCGGCGGCGTTGGCGGCGGTGGTGTATTTCGGCGTGTGGCACGAGTCGCAACCGGCCTGGAAAAACAGGTTCTTGCCAGCGATGACCTCTGCCTCGTTAACGCCACGGCGTGCCGGCACCGCGAGGTTGCGGCTGTAGAACAGCACCAGACGCAGGATGTTGTCGCTGACTTCCGGTTCGCCGTCCGGGCCATTGCCGCTCGGCGCCTGCTTGCAGGCGGTTTGCGCGTCGGTGCAGTCATCGAACGGTCTCAGGCTGGTCGTCAGGCCCATATCACCTGAAAACGCGTGAACATTCTGTTGATTGAGGTTCGGTTGTCCGGCTTTCCAGCCAAATCGGCCCATGACGGTTTTTTGCAGTTCGTCATTCCAGACCCGGTTTGGCCGGCCATTGATGCCGTTTTTTGCTTTGGCCTGTGCGGCGGCGTTGGCGAGGATGGCTTCTTCGGGGATCGCTTCGAGCAGGCCGAGGCCGATCATCGGTGGGGCGACGCGTGCGGAAAAACGCGTGTCCGGGTGCATCGGGCCGTAGCCGAGTTGAGTGATCTGCAACAGCGGTTTGCGCAACTCGACTTCGGTGCCGTCCTTGAAGCGCACCGGTACTGGCGTGTAATCGACGCGCACCTTGCCTTCCGGGGTGACGCCGGGGATCGCCATGTCCTGAAACTGCCCGCCATACACCGGCTCCGGCACGATGCCGACCTGCTCGATGAGTTTGGCGTAGGCCGGCGTGTCAGAAATCGACAGGCGCACCAGCATCGACACGGCATTCGACGCACCGGGCGTCGGCGGATGTCCGCGACCGTCCTTGATGTGGCAGTTCTGGCAGGCGTTGGTGTTGAACAGCGGGCCGAGGCCATCGCGGGCGGTGGTGGTCGCCGGGGCGATCACCCACGGATTGCGGAAAAAACTGTTGCCGACGCTGAAATCGACCCGGCGCGAGGGCGGCAGATTGGCCGACGGCAGGGAAAACGCGTTCTGATCGGTCTTGCGCACAGTCGCCGCCCCGCCGGATCGCGCTTCACCGGGCTCAGCCTTGGTGAAACGCGGGGCGTCATCGCAGGCACTCAGGCCCAGGGCCATGAACAGTGCGAACAAGCGAAGAGGCAGCGAGGGCATCAGACATCCTGCGGACAAGCGAAAATAAAGGCGCAAAGTCTAACAGGGCGAGGGGGTTTGAATAAGAGGAATTATCGTTTGCTTGATTCAGCGCAAATGCAAAACCCCTGTAGGAGCTGCCGAAGGCTGCGATCTTTTGACCTTGCTTCTAAATAGACAGATCAAAAGATCGCAGCCTTCGGCAGCTCCTACAATGGGCCGTGTACGACAGGGATGAAAAAGGCGACCCGAAGGTCGCCTTTTTTGAAGCGGACGTTGTGATCAGAACTCGTGATCAGCATTGTCCGGGTTCAGGTCGCTGATGCCCAGTTTGCCGGCAGCGGCTTCGATCGAACCGGTCTGCTTGACCAAGGAGGCGATGGCGTCGCGAACGATCTGGTTGCCAGCGGTGTTACCGGCCGCGATCAACTGGTCGTAGTGCTCACCCTTGTTGGCGTGATCAACGATGACCTGCATCTTCGCTTCGGTGGCAGCCAGGTCGGCTTTCAACGCGGTGTCGGCAGCCGGGTCGGCTTTGACCACCAGCGACGACAGGCTGGCGCCGGTCATCTTGGTGCCGTCAACGCGGGTGTATTCGCCCAGGTAGACGTTACGAATGCCCTTGGCATCGTAGAACTGCGAGTTGTGCGTGTTATCGCTGAAGCAGTCGTGTTCGTCTTCCGGCGAGTTGGCTTCCAGGGAAACCTTCATGCGCTCGCCCGCCAGTTCACCCAGCGACAGGCTGCCCATGCCGAACAACATTTTGCGCAGGCCGCTTTCGCCTGGCTCGGCTTCCAGCGTGGCGCGGTAGTTGTCAGCCACGTTCGGCTTCCAGTTACCGACCATTTCTTCCAGATCGCTGACCAGCAGTTGGGTCACGGCTTTCAGGTAAGCGCGACGACGATCGTTATGACCGCCAGTGGCGCCGGCGCCTTCGAGGTAGTCGGAAGCAGGACGGTTACCAGCGCCAGGGCCGGTGCCGTTCAAGTCCTGGCCCCACAGCAGGAATTCGATGGCGTGGTAGCCAGTTGCAACGTTGGCTTCGGAACCGCCCAGCTCATTGAGGCTGGCGAGTTTTTCCGGGGTGATGTCTTTGACATCGACCTTGTCTTCGCCGACCTGGATTTCAGTGTTGGCGATGATGTTGGCGGTCGCGCCCGGGTTACCCAGTGCGTGCTCGTAGGATTTGTCGACGTAGTCGATCAGACCCTCGTCCAGTGGCCAGGCGTTAACCTGACCTTCCCAATCGTCAATGATGGTGTTGCCGAAGCGGAACACTTCGCTCTGCAGGTAAGGAACGCGAGCAGCGATCCAGGCTTCGCGAGCGGCTTTCAGCGTGTCGGCGTTCGGCTTGGCGAGGAAAGCGTCGACGGCGGTTTGCAGGGTTTTCGCGGTAGATTCGGCATCGCTGTAAACGGCGAAGACCATGTCGGCGTAGTGCGCGACCACAGCCTTGGCGGCGGCTTCGTCGACTTTACCGGCAGCGGCAGGAGCAGCCGCAGGTGCGGTGGTGCTGGCGGCTGGAGTCGGCGTGGCCGGTGCGGCGGCCTTGTCTTTACCTTCGCCGCAACCGGCGAGGGAAATAGCGATGGCCAGCAGACTGGCGGTAGCCAGAGGCATACGAATCATGGCGAACATCCTGCTTCGGTGGTTTATGGGACAGGCGCGGGGGTGCGCAAAACTGCGACATAATGCAAATCTTTCGCATTATGTGTAAAGGGTTGTGGCTGGAAATATTTCTTATTTACGCAGGGATTGGCTTAGATCAAAAGATCGCAGCCTTCGGCAGCTCCTACAGGGGAACGCATTGCAATGTAAGAGCTGCCGCAGGCTGCGATCTTTGCTTTTATAAAATGGCCGCGTTACTGCGCTGCGCCTGTTTGAGATAAACGCTCAACTCACGCGCCGGCAGCGGCTTGCTGTAGAAGTAACCCTGACCTTCGTGGCAGCCTTCGGAAATGATATAGCTTTCCTGTTCAGCGGTTTCCACGCCCTCGGCAATCACCTGCATGCCAAGGCTTTTGCCCAATTGAATGATCGCGCGAACGATGGTCGCATCGTCGTCGTCATCGAGTAGATCCTGGACGAAGCTCTTGTCGATCTTGATCTTGTCCAGCGGCAGACTTTTCAGATAACTCAGCGATGAATAACCGGTACCGAAGTCGTCGATGGCGATCAGCGCACCGGAACGGCGCAGGCTCAGCAAGTGTTGCGCAGCAGTACTGATGTCTTCCATCAGGCCGGTTTCGGTGACTTCCAGTTCCAGACTGCGCGGCGGCAAGCGGTACATCTGCAGCAGGTTGTTGACCACGCGCGGCAACTCGGCGTGGTGCAATTGCACGGTGGACAGGTTCACCGCCATGCGCAGGTCGGCGAAACCCTGATCGTGCCAGTCGCGCAATTGCTTGCAGGCTTGATCCAGTACCCACTCGCCAATCGCGATGATCGTGCCGTTCTGTTCCGCCAGTGGAATAAACAGATCCGGCGGCACCAGACCGTGTTCCGGATGTTGCCAGCGAATCAGCGCCTCGACGCCGACCACGCGGTGGTCGCGATAGCTGATCTGCGGTTGATAGACGAGGTAGAACTGGTCGCGCAGCAAGGCATCGCGCAGGTCTTTTTCCAGTTCGCGGCGGCGACGCATCTCGCTGTCGACGCTGGCGATGTAGAACTGATAACGGTTGCGAGAGCGGGTCTTGGCCAGGGTCATGGTCTGCTCGGCTTTCTGCAACAGCTTCTCGGTGCTGTCGCCATCCTCCGGAAACAGCGTGATGCCGATGGTCGCGCGCAGACGGATTTCCTGATGGTCGAGGGCGAACGCCGCTTCCAGATCATCCAGAATGCTTTGCGCCAGTTCCGCCGCTTCGTAAGGCTGTTCGATATCGGCCTGCACCAGTGCGAACTGGTCGCCACCCAGACGAGCGAGGGCGCCGAGGCGGCCGCTGTGGGCGCGCAAGCGATCGGCCAGCGCCAGCAGCAGTTGGTCGCCGGTCTGGTAGCTGAATTGTTCGTTGATGCCTTTGAAATCGTCCAGTCCTACACACAGCACCGCAACGCGGCGTTGCAGCTTGCCAGCGTCGACCAGAATTTTGTCCAGTTGCTGCTGCAATTGCTGACGGTTCGGCAAACCCGTGAGGAAGTCGTACTGGGCCATGCGCAGCAGGCTGTTTTCCGCTTCGTGGCGCAGATGGGTGTTGCGTTCGATCGATTCCAGTAACTGGTTAGCGGTGTTGATCCAGAGGCCCAGCTCGTTTTTCTCGTGGCCCTTGAGCTGCGGAATCTTGTGTTCGCTGGGGCGATCGGGGTTGATCTCGGTGAGGTGCTCGATGATCCGCGACAGCGGTTTGGTCAGCAGCCAGTGATAGACCAGATACAGCACCAGACCCATGGCCAGTGCGCGCAACACGCCGGAGATGAAAATGATCACCGAACTGACGATAAAACCTTCGCCATAGGTGGCGGTGTCGAGGGTGATGCTCAAGTCGCCGTAATACTCGCTATAGGGCCCGCGCCCCACCAGTTGCGTGGTGAAGGTGCGCTCCTGACCGAGGATCAGGTCGGTCAGCCAACGGCTGTTGGAATGCTGCAAGTCGCGGGATTTCTGCGCGAGCATGGCTTCGTTGGGATGGCCGATGGAGGCCTGGCGCACGGCGTCGTCCTGGAACAGGCCCTCGATCACCTGCATGCCCATCTCCCGATCGAGGCTGTAAACCGCCTGGGTGGAGGGGTCGCGGAACATGTCGAGGATGCGTTCGGCGTCGCCGGCAACCGCTTGACGTGTTTTATAGGCATCGAAAACGATCTGCGCGCAGCTCAAGACCACGCCGACGATCAATGCCGACAGGAGCACGACCCGGAGCAACTTCACCGACAAGCTGTTCTTGAGTTCCAGCTTCAAAGGGTTATTCCTTAATCCGTGCGGGTAGCGTCAAGTTGACATGAGTATTGGCAATCCCGTGTTGGCAGTCAAAGGGACAATCAGGCCCCGAATGAATTACCCGTGGCGTTGGCCGAAATGCTGCTCTGTGGCGTCTTCGCCCGATTAGTACTGTGTCGGTTGTATTGGCCCTCAACTTGAGCGTTGTCTGACAATCTTTCCTTTGATTGATGTTAGCCCTCTGCGCCACGGCAGCAAGCGGCTTGAGGCTGCATTTTCTGTGGGAGAAACGCCATTTTCACGTAGGAGCTGCCGAAGGCTGCTATCGATCGTTCCCACGCTCTGCGTGGGAATGCCTCCTCTAGGGACGCTCCGCGTCCAGTGACGCGGAGCGTCCCGGGCTGCATTCCCACGCAGAAGCGTGGGAACGATGGCATAAAAAAACCCGGCCGAAGCCGGGTTTTTGACTGGCGCGCAGCTTAAGCGGTGAAGGTTTTGCCTTCGAACTGCTCAGCAACGAACTTCCAGTTGACCAGGTTCCAGAACGCTTCGACATACTTAGGACGAACGTTGCGGTAGTCGATGTAGTAAGCGTGTTCCCAGACGTCGCAGGTCAGCAGCGGGGTGTCGCCGCTGGTCAGCGGGTTGCCGGCGCCGATGGTGCTGGCCAGAGCCAGGGAACCGTCAGCCTTTTTCACCAGCCAGCCCCAGCCGGAACCGAAGGTGCCGATCGAGGTTTTGCTGAACTCTTCTTTGAACTTGTCGAACGAACCGAAGGCTGCGTTGATGGCGTCAGCCAGCGCGCCGGTTGGTTGACCGCCGGCGTTTGGCGCCAGGCAGC
>NZ_JBIVMX010000050.1:0-40700 GCF_044753305.1 Pseudomonas sp. NPDC088429
GCATCGTACACATCACCACTGCCGGCTGGCATCCACAGCAACCTACAATCATCACCGGGGTCAACATCCACGCGGCAAAAGAGCACTTGAAGACGTCGCTATTTCACCGTACCGGATGTTAACCCCTCATCGCTCGGAATGCAAAGCCTCTGATCGAAAACCGCTGGTCGGGGCATCACGTGGCGACTATTATGCGCGCCTTCGAAGTCAGCCTAAACAAGGCGCAAACCCATGCTAGTACTGGGATTAGAAACCTCCTGCGACGAAACCGGCGTCGCATTATATGACAGTGAGCGCGGTCTGCTGGCCGACGCACTGTTCAGCCAGATCGACCTGCACCGCGCTTATGGCGGTGTGGTGCCGGAGCTCGCCTCGCGTGACCACGTCAAACGCATGCTGCCCTTGATTCGTCAGGTGTTGGCCGAAGCGGACTGTGTACCCACCGAGATCGACGCGATCGCCTATACCGCGGGCCCTGGCCTGGTTGGCGCGTTGCTGGTCGGCGCTTCCTGCGCTCAGGCGCTGGCGTTTGCCTGGGGCATTCCGGCGCTCGGCGTGCACCACATGGAAGGGCATTTGCTCGCGCCGATGCTGGAGCCAAAACCGCCGGAATTCCCGTTCGTCGCTTTGTTGGTCTCGGGCGGTCATACGCAGCTGGTTCAGGTCGATGGCATCGGTCAATACACCTTGCTCGGCGAGACGCTCGACGACGCTGCCGGTGAAGCTTTCGACAAAACCGCGAAAATGATGGGCCTGAATTATCCGGGCGGGCCGGAAATCGCCAAGTTGGCGGAGAAAGGCGTTGCAGGACGTTTCACCTTTCCGCGTCCGATGTGCGATCGCCCGGGCCTGCAATTCAGCTTCAGCGGTCTGAAAACCTCCGCGCTCAACGCCTGGCAGCAGTGCGTCAGCGCCGGGGACGACAACGAGCAAGCCCGTTGCGACATCGCGCTGGCGTTCCAGCAGGCCGTGGTGGAGACTTTGACCATCAAGTGCAAGCGCGCCCTGAAACAGGCGGGCATGAAGCGTCTGGTGATCGCTGGCGGCGTCAGCGCCAACAAGGCTTTGCGCGTTTCGCTGGAGAAAATGCTCGGCGACATGAAGGGCGATGTGTTTTATGCGCGTCCGGAGTTCTGCACCGACAACGGCGCGATGATCGCCTTTGCCGGTTGCCAGCGCTTGCAGGCCGGTCAGCAGGAAAGTCTGGCGATCAGCGTGCAGGCGCGTTGGCCGATGGAGCAGTTGTCGCCGCTGTGATGAGCGGCGCTCATGGACGGTATTTAAAAATGCCGTTCGCGCCCGGCAAACAGGTCGCGTAGATTGCCGCGGTGGCGCCAGACGATCAGCAGTGTCAGCGCGCTCATCGGCAGTAGCGCCTCCGGTTCTTGCCAGGCCAGCAGTGGCAGGGTCAGCGGCGTGGCGATCAGTGCCGCCAGCGAGCTGGTGCGGGTCAGGTAGAACGTCAGCAGCCAGGCACACACGGCCAGCAGCGCGGCGGGCGGATACAGGCCCAGCAGCATGCCGGCGGCGGTGGCGACACCTTTGCCACCACGGAAGCGGAAATACAGCGGGAACAGGTGACCGATCACGGCACACACGCCGATCCACGCCTGCTCCTGCAGCGAAAGGCCGACAGCCGAGCCAATCAGCACCGGCACCAGGCCTTTGCACAGATCACCCAGCAGGGTCAGGATCGCCAGTTTGCGACCGACCAGGCGGAGCATGTTGGTGGCGCCGGCATTACCCGAGCCACTCATTCGCGGATCCGGATTTCCGGTCAGGCGGCTGAGCAAAATGGCGAAGGACAGCGAGCCGAGCAGGTAGGCGAGAGTCGCCAGTAACCAAAACATGCTAACTATTCCGGGCGAGGACGCCCTGATTCTAACGGCGCATTGCGCCCTTGTCGTGCAGCGGAGAGAAGTGCTTGGACAGAGTGTTTATCGAGGGCCTGGAAGTCGATACCGTGATCGGTGCCTACGACTGGGAGCGCGGCATCCGCCAGTGCCTGCGTCTTGATCTGAGCTTCGCCTGGGACAATCGCCCGGCCGCCGCCGGTGACGACCTGACCCTGGCGCTCGATTACGCCAGCGTTTCCACACGGATTCAGGGTTTCGCCGAGCAAGCGCAGTTTCAACTGGTCGAGACGTTCGCCGAGCGTCTGGTCGAAGTGCTGATGAGTGAATTCAACATCACTTGGGTCCGGCTGAAGCTGACCAAGCCTGGCGCGGTGCCAGCGGCCAAGGGCGGCGTGGGTGTGGAGATCGAGCGCGGATGTCGCTGACTCAGGTCTACCTCGGGCTCGGTAGCAATATCGAGCGCGAAACCCATTTGCGTGCAGGTCTCGACGCGTTGGCGACGTTTCTGGTGGATATCCGCTGTTCGGCGGTGTTCGAGAGCCAGCCAGTCGGAATCAAAAGCGGGCCGTTCTTCAATTTTGTGGTGTCGGCGTTTACCGATCTGCCGTTGATTGAACTGGATCGTCGCTTGAAGTTTATTGAGGCGGATAACGGTCGATATGCCCCGGATCGCAAGGGCTTGCCGCTGGATATCGACGTGCTGTTGTACGGCGATCTGGCGGGCAATTTCGACGGTCTGGTGTTGCCGCGTGCGGAAATTCTGAAAAATGCTTTTGTGTTGTGGCCGTTGTCGCTGATTGCGCCGGATCGCGTGCATCCGGGTGTGGGAAAAAGCTTCGCGACATTGTGGGCAGAGGCGCAGATTGATCAGGTGCTGGCGCCGGTCGGGTTTGAGTGGCGCGGGCAGCAGCTCACGCCTTCGGATCTTTAAAAGCAAAAGATCGCAGCCTGCGGCACCTCCTACAGAGAAACGCGTATTCCCATGTAGGAGCTGCCGAAGGCTGCGATCTTTTGATCTTGCTTCAAGCGTTCTCTTTGTACACTTTCAATGCCTTAAGCCGCTCACGCTTCAGCGCCTCACCCAACTCAGGCCCCTTGAATCCCTTCTTCAGCAACGGCTGCACCGCAACCTCCCGCGCAACCTTCGCTGCACCGCGCAAATAATCCGCTTGTGGATAACTTCTCTGCTCCAGCCCCTTGCGGCCCCGGGCATCCATTTCGCACGCAGCGATAAATTCTTCAAACCGCTGCGGCCGGCGATACACGTCAAAACTCTGCAACAACTCCAGCAACGTCGAAGCCTTCAGCTCCAGCGCCCGGTGCCCATGGGTGTGGTATTTGCCAACCAGCAAGGCCAGTTCCTGGCAATCCTTCGGCGCTTTAAAGCGTTCGTTGACCGCTTTGATCAGCTTCAGTCCGGTGTGCTCATGGGCGATGTGCCGTGGCCATTCCTCTTCCGGTGTCAGGCCTTTACCAAGATCGTGCAGCAGGCAGGCCCAGCGTACGGTCAGCGGTTGTTTGTGCAGCGCTGATTGCTCCAGCACGCTGAGCGTGTGCAGCCCGGTGTCGATTTCCGGGTGATGCGCTTCCGGTTGCGGCACGCCGAACAGCGCATCCACTTCCGGCATCAAGACTTTCAGCGCGCCGCAATCACGAAGCACCTGAATGAATACCTGTGGCTGGTTTTCCATCAGCGCGCGGGAGATTTCTTTCCAACTGCGCTCAGCGGTCAGTGCCTCCAGTTCACCGGACTCACTGAGTTGACGCATCAACTCAAGCGTCTCCGGCGCAACGCTAAAACCGAGCCTGGCATAACGCGCCGCGAAGCGGGCTACACGCAGGACACGCAGGGGATCTTCGGCGAACGCCGGGGATACGTGACGCAGGATTCGCGCTTCAAGATCGCGCTGACCGTGGTATGGATCGGTCAGATTTTGCTGATCGTCTTCAGCGATGGCGTTAATGGTCAGGTCGCGGCGAATCAGGTCTTCTTCAAGCGTCACTTCGGGACTGGCGTGAAAGGTGAAGCCACCATAGCCGCGACCGCTTTTACGTTCGGTGCGGGCGAGGGCGTACTCCTCGCCGCTTTTCGGATGAAGAAACACCGGAAAATCTGCGCCGACCGGTCGATAGCCCTTGGCGAGCATTTCTTCCGTGGTAGCACCGACCACGACCCAATCGATATCGGTAACCGGTTTGCCCAGCAAGCGATCACGAACCGCGCCGCCAACCTTGAAAATCTGCATAAAAAACCTCCGTTAGCCCGACAGGATAACCCTTGCGCCGGACTTTCGGAGGCCAGAACCGTTTCAAAGATGAATGACGGCGAGATCGAGCCGGCCGTAATCCCCTTCGCTGTGTTCACTGCGCGGCGGCACGTGATGGGTTTTCATGATCTGGTCGCCCTGCAGCGTTTCCAGATGAATATCGAAGCCCCACAAACGGTGCAGGTGTTTGAGCACCTCTTCAGTGGAATCGCCAAGCGGTTTGCGGTCGTGCTGCTGGTGCCGCAGGGTCAGTGAGCGGTCGCCACGTCGATCGATGCTGTAAATCTGCACGTTCGGTTCACGGTTGCCGAGGTTGTATTGCGCGGCCAGAGTTTCGCGGATGATTCGGTAACCGGGCTCGTCATGGATCGCCGGCACCAGCAAATCGTCCTTTTGATCGTCATCCATGATGCTGAACAGTTTCAGATCGCGGATCACCTTCGGTGACAAATATTGCAGGATGAAGCTCTCGTCCTTGAAGCTGCTCATGGCGAATTTGATGGTCGACAGCCAGTCGCTCCCGGCGATGTCCGGGAACCAGTGGCGATCCTCTTCGGTAGGTTCCTCACACATGCGCCGGATGTCGCGGTACATGGCGAAACCCAATGCGTACGGGTTGATGCCGCTGTAGTAAGGGCTGTCGAAACCTGGCTGGAACACTACGCTGGTGTGTGAGGTGAGGAACTCCATCATGAAACCGTCGGTGACCAGGCCCTCGTCGTACAGGTCATTCATCAGCGTGTAGTGCCAGAACGTTGCCCAGCCTTCGTTCATCACCTGTGTCTGGCGCTGTGGATAAAAGTACTGGGCAATCTTGCGCACGATACGCACGATCTCGCGCTGCCAAGGCTCGAGCAATGGCGCGTGTTTCTCGATGAAGTAAAGAATGTTTTCCTGCGGCTCGGCCGGGAAGCGTGCGTTGTCCTTGTCGCTGTATTTGTCCGCGCCTTTGGGAATGGTGCGCCACAGATCGTTGATCTGCTTCTGCATGTGTTCTTCGCGATCCTTTTGCCGCCGGCGTTCTTCTTCGGCGGAAATAGGGTAGGGGCGTTTGTAGCGGTCGACGCCGTAATTCATCAGTGCATGGCAGGAGTCGAGCAAGTCCTCCACCGCGTCGATGCCGTGGCGCTCCTCGCACTGCATGATGTACTGCTTGGCGAACACCAGGTAATCGATGATCGAACTGGCGTCGGTCCAGGTGCGGAACAGGTAATTGCCCTTGAAGAAACTGTTGTGGCCATAGCACGCGTGCGCCACCACCAGTGCCTGCATGCAGATGGTGTTTTCTTCCATCAGATAGGCGATGCACGGATCCGAGTTGATCACGATCTCGTACGCCAGGCCCATCTGCCCGCGGCTGTAGGATTTTTCGGTGCTGAGGAAGTGTTTGCCGTAAGACCAGTGGTGATAACCCAGCGGCATGCCCACCGAGGCATAGGCGTCCATCATCTGCTCGGCGGTGATCACTTCGATCTGGTTGGGGTAGGTGTCCAGCGCATAGCCGGCCGCGATACGGGCGATTTCGCGGTCGTAGGTCTGGATCAGCTCGAACGTCCATTCAGAGCCGGTGGAAATGGGTTGGCGCTTCTGCTCTTTGGCGGTCATGTCACTAACCTGCGCTGGAAGAGTTCACGGAAGACCGGATAGATATCCCCGGCCGAGACCAGTTGCTGCTGGGCAAAAGTGTCAGAAAAAGCGTCGGCGATGCGTTCGTACTCGTACCACAAAGCCTGATGTTCGCGCGGGGTGATCTCCACGTAAGTGTAGTACTGCACAAACGGCATGATCTGGTTGATGAGGATGTCGCGGCAGATCGGCGAGTCATCGTTCCAGTTGTCGCCGTCGGAAGCCTGCGCCGCGTAGATGTTCCATTCGTTGCTCGGATAACGCTCGGCCATGATCTCTTGCATCAGTTTCAATGCACTGGAAACGATGGTGCCGCCGGTTTCCCGTGAATAGAAAAACTCTTCTTCGTCGACTTCGCGCGCACTGGTGTGGTGACGGATGAACACCACGTCAATCTTGTCGTAGTTCCGCTTGAGGAACAGGTACAACAGGATGAAAAAGCGTTTGGCGATGTCCTTGGTCGCCTGGGTCATGGAGCCGGACACGTCCATCAGGCAGAACATCACGGCTTTCGAGCTGGGATTTGGTTGCTTGATCAGCAGGTTGTATTTCAGGTCGAAGGTGTCGAGGAACGGTACGCGATGAATGCGCGCGCTGAGTTTCTCGATTTCTGCTTCGAGCTCCTGAATATCGCCAAAGTTATCTGGCTCTTCGCGTTTCAGCCGCTCGAGTTCTGCTTTGGCTTCGCGCAGTTTCGCCCGGCTACTGCCAGACAAAGCGATGCGCCGTGCATGGGCCGAACGCAGGGTGCGGATGATGTTGATCCGGGACGGGTTGCCTTCGTTACTGATCCCGGCGCGCACGGTTTTGAAGGTGTCGGTGCCGCTCAGGTTGCGTTTGACCAGGTTCGGCAGTTCGAGGTCTTCGAACATGAATTCGAGGAATTCTTCCTGGGTAATCTGGAAGACGAACTCGTCCATGCCTTCGCCGGAGTTACCGGCCTTGCCCGGGCCGCGTCCGCCGCCACCACCCGGTGGACGAGCAATGTGTTCGCCGGCGGTGAATTCCTTGTTACCGGGATGAACCACGGTCTGCTTACCGCCGCGCCCGTGGTGAAGCACCGGTTCGTCGATGTCGCGACCGGGAATGCTGATCTGTTCGCCGTGTTCCATATCCGTAATGGAACGCCGGCTGACCGCCTCTTCGACAGCCTTTTTGATGTGGTCACGGTAACGCCGCAGGAAACGCTGGCGGTTTACCGTGCTCTTGTTCTTGCCATTCAAACGTCGGTCGATCACATAACTCATAGGAAGCCCTCCGGGCAGCTTCAAGTTGTGAGCTTCAAGCTGCAAGTAAAAGCAGGTTCCCGGGCATCAGTGGGTTACGCGCTTTGTTCTTGCAGCTCGTAGCTAGAAGCTTGCAGCTGCTTCACTGCGACTTCCGTACCCGCAGGTACCATTCGGAAAGAAGCCGTACCTGTTTGTCGGTGTAGCCGCGTTCGACCATTCGAGTGACGAAGTCGTTGTGCTTTTGCTGATCCTCCTTGCTGGCCTTGGCGTTGAAGCTGATGACCGGCAGCAGATCCTCGGTGTTCGAGAACATTTTCTTCTCGATGACCACGCGCAGTTTTTCGTAGCTGAGCCAGGTCGGGTTCTTGCCGTTGTTGTTGGCCCGGGCGCGCAGGACGAAGTTGACGATTTCGTTGCGGAAATCCTTCGGATTGCTGATGCCGGCCGGTTTTTCGATTTTCTCCAGTTCTTCGTTCAGGGCAACACGGTTGAGGATCTCGCCGGTTTCCGGATCGCGGTATTCCTGATCCTGAATCCAGAAGTCTGCGTACAGCACGTAGCGGTCGAAGATGTTCTGGCCGTACTCGCTGTAAGACTCGAGGTAAGCGGTCTGGATTTCCTTGCCGATGAATTCGATATAACGCGGTGCTAGGTATTCTTTCAGGTAGCGCAGATAGCGCTCGCGGGTTTCGGCCTGGAATTGTTCCTGTTCGATCTGCTGTTCCAGCACATAGAGCAGGTGCACCGGGTTGGCGGCGATTTCATGCGGATCGAAGTTGAAGACCTTGGACAGGATCTTGAATGCAAAGCGGGTCGACAGACCGTTCATGCCCTCATCAACGCCTGCAGAGTCGCGGTATTCCTGAATCGACTTGGCTTTCGGATCGGTGTCTTTGAGGTTTTCACCGTCGTAGACGCGCATCTTCGAATAAATGTTGGAGTTTTCCGGCTCCTTGAGGCGTGACAGCACAGTGAACTGCGCGAGCATTTTCAGGGTGTCGGGTGCGCAATGCGCCTTGGCCAGAGAACTGTTGAACAGCAGTTTGTCGTAGATCTTCACTTCGTCGCTGACGCGCAGGCAATACGGCACTTTGACGATGTAGATCCGGTCGATGAACGCTTCGTTATTCTTGTTGTTACGGAAGGTGTGCCACTCCGATTCGTTGGAGTGGGCGAGCAGGATCCCGGTGAACGGAATCGCGCCGAGGCCTTCGGTACTGTTGTAGTTGCCTTCCTGGGTCGCGGTCAGCAATGGGTGCAGCACCTTGATCGGTGCCTTGAACATTTCGACGAATTCCATCAGGCCCTGGTTGGCCCGGCACAGCGCACCGGAGTAGCTGTAAGCGTCGGCATCATTCTGTGGGTATTCCTCGAGTTTGCGAATGTCGACTTTACCGACCAGCGCCGAGATGTCTTGGTTGTTCTCGTCACCCGGTTCGGTTTTGGCCACGGCGATCTGATTGAGGATCGACGGGTACAGTTTGACCACGCGGAACTGGCTGATGTCGCCGCCGAATTCGGCCAGGCGTTTGGTCGCCCAAGGCGACATGATGGTGTTCAGATAGCGCCGTGGAATGCCGAAATCTTCTTCGAGGATCGCGCCATCTTCGGTGGCGTTGAACAGACCCAAAGGCGATTCGAATACCGGCGAGCCCTTGATCGCGTAGAAGGGCACTTTCTCGATCAGCTGTTTCAGCTTCTCGGCCAGGGACGATTTACCGCCACCGACGGGGCCGAGCAGGTAAAGGATTTGTTTCTTCTCTTCCAGGCCTTGGGCGGCATGGCGGAAATACGAAACGATCTGGTCGATGCATTCTTCCATCCCGTGGAAGTCTTCAAAGGCCGGATAGCGACGGATCACCTTGTTGGAGAAGATGCGTGACAGCCTCGAATTGGTCGAGGTGTCGAGCAGTTCCGGTTCGCCGATGGCCAGCAATAGACGCTCGGCGGCGGAAACGTAGGCGCTTCGGTCTTTCTTGCACAGCTCCAGGTACTCTTGCAGCGAGAGTTCTTCCTGGCGTGTGGACTCGAAGCGTTGTTGGAAGTGGCTAAAGATACTCATGACGTCACCTCGCTCGATACGTGGAGCCGACGCCGGATCACTCAGTCGATGCTGGCAAACAACCGTTTTGGCAGCTGTTTGTTTACCCCCCAGAACACTTTCACGATCGACAATCGCGAAAGTCACTCCCGATGACCCGTGCGCCGGTGTACCGGCTCTCCCCTGTTTTGGATGGCCTGGGCTTAAGGATAGTTGGGAATTCAGGAGGTAAAGGCGAGATACGTAATTAGTTGTGGCAAGACCGTTCGTCTGCCCGCGCAGGCCCACGGCAGCCGGGGCCTGCGCGTGACAAAAAAATTATCCGGCGGTGCCTTGCGCGGTTTCCGCAGGATAAGTCGTACGCCACAGCTCGAAGCCGCCGTCCATGCTGTAGACGTCGGAAAAGCCTTGGCTGATCAGGTAGGCCGCAGCGCCCTGGCTGGAATTGCCGTGGTAGCAGACGACCACGGTCGGTGCATCAAGGTCAGCGCCTTGAATGAAGGCGTGCAGGGAATGATTGTCCAGATGCTTCGAGCCGCTGATGTGCAGGGCAGCGAAAGTCGCCGGATCACGGACGTCGACGACGACGGCCCCTTGCTCACGCAGGGCCTGGGCCTGTTCCGGGGGGATTCGTTTGAATTCGCTCATGGCGGGTTCCTGTTGCTCGGCTGAAAGCGCAGTTTAACGCGGTGCGTTGACTGGCGAAGTTTCGGGGATAAGTGGTGCGACGGTTGGCGCGAGGCCACCGTGTTCGTCGCATTTGCATGACAGGCGTTCGCCGCTGTCGACATTCATCAGGGTCAGGCTGCCGCCCCAGACACAACCGGTATCCAGTGCCGAAATGCCTGGCTCATGGATATTGCCTTCAAGGGCTGCCCAGTGACCAAAGATGATGCGCAGGCCTTTGGTCTTGCGCTCTTTGTGCTGAAACCACGGTTTGTAGCCGGGCGGGGCGGTATCCAGACCTTCCTTGCTCTTGAGGTCGAGCTTGCCCTCGGCGGTGCAGAAACGCATGCGCGTGAAGTAGTTGGTGATCACGCGCAGGCGAGTCACGCCTTTGAGGTCGTTGTCCCATTTCGCCGGATCGTTGCCGTACATGCCGTCGAGGTAGGCGGGGAACAGGTTGTCGTCGCGCAGCGCTGTTTCGACTTCATCCGCGCACTTCAAGGCGCGGCGCAGTGACCATTGCGGTGGAATGCCGGCGTGAACCATGGCGACATCACGCATTTCGTCGTAGTGCATCAGCTTCTGCTGGCGCACCCATTCAAGCAATTCGGCACAGTCCGGTGCGTCGAGAATCTCGCGCAAGGTGTCGGACTTCTTCAAACGCTCGATATTTTTGGCGGCCGCCAGTAGATGCAGATCGTGATTGCCCAACACGCAGACCAGCGACTCGCGCATGCCGTACAGAAAGCGCAGGGTTTCCAATGACTGCGGGCCTCGGTTGACCAGATCGCCGACCAGCCATAGCCGATCGAGCGTCGGGTCGAACGCGACTTGCTTGAGCAGACACTTCAGCGGTTCGAGGCAGCCTTGCAGGTCGCCGACGGCATAGGTTGCCATCAGTGCAAGGCCCCGGGCACCGCCAGGCGGAAAGGTTTGATGATCGCATCGAAATGTTTGCCGTCGTCGGCGACCATTTCGTAAGTGCCCTGCATGGTGCCGACCTTGGTGGTCATTACCGTGCCGCTGCTGTAGGTGTGGCTTTGCCCGGCATTGATCAGCGGTTGCTGACCCACCACGCCGGCGCCGCGTACTTCTTCGACGTGGCCGTCGCCATCGGTGATCACCCAGTGCCGCGACAGCAGTTTGGCCGGGATCGCGCCATTGTTCTGCACGGTGATGGTGTAGGCGAAGGCGAAACGGTCGTGCTCGGGTTGCGATTGGTCTGCCAGATAGCGGGTAACGACGCTGACATCGACCTGGTAACGGGAATCGGACATGCAAGGGGCCTTAACGAAGCGGAACGCGGGGCGTAGCTGATGGGGAATCAGTCTAGGCAAGTATCGGGCAGTAAACCAGAGTGGCGTCCTGCCCGATAGCGTTCATCGTATGTCAGTCGGCGGCGGGGGAGGCCGGGACTTGCACTGCGAGCTGATCGGCCAGGCGCACGAATGCGGCCAGATCCAGTTGCTCCGGACGCAGGCTGCCATCAACGCCAGCGGCTTCGATCTCGGCATTGCTGAGCAATTGTTTGAGGGTGTTGCGCAGAGTCTTGCGACGCTGGTTGAAGGCTTCGCGCACAACGCGCTCCAGCAACTTGTGATCCTTGGCCGGGTGCGGCAGCACGGCATGCGGCACCAGACGAACGATCGCCGAATCAACTTTTGGCGGCGGGTTGAACGCGCCCGGGCCAACGTTGAACAGATGTTCGACGCGGCAGTGGTACTGAACCATGATCGACAGACGACCCCAGTCACCACCGCCAGGGCCTGCGGCCAGACGCTCGACCACTTCTTTCTGCAGCATGAAGTGCATGTCGCGAATGATGCCGGCGTTGTTCAACAGGTGAAAAATCAGCGGCGTCGAAATGTTGTACGGCAGGTTACCGACCACACGCAGGCTGTTTGGCGCGGCGTTGAGCGTGTTGAAGTCGAACTTCAGCGCATCGCCCTGGTGCAGGTTGAAATTGCTCTTGCCGGCGAACTGCTGGTTGAGGATCGGGATCAGATCCTTGTCCAGTTCCACCACGTCGAGCTGCCCGCCGGAATTCAGCAGGCCGGCGGTCAGTGCGCCTTGGCCCGGGCCGATTTCCAGCAGGCGATCGTCAGGCTTGGCGCTGATGGAGCGCAGGATGCGGTCGATAACGCCGGCATCGTGCAGGAAGTTCTGGCCAAAGCGTTTGCGCGCCTTGTGTTGGTATTGCTCGGTCATAAACGGGTCTCGGCCATCTGGTAGGCGGTTTCCAGGGCGACTTGCAGGCTGCCGGTGTCGATCTTGCCGCTGCCGGCCAGATCCAGGGCAGTGCCGTGGTCGACCGATGTGCGGATGATCGGCAGGCCCAGGGTCACGTTGACGGCAGCGCCGAAGCCTTTGTACTTAAGCACAGGCAGGCCCTGGTCGTGGTACATCGCCAGCACTGCGTCGCATTGCTCCAGATATTTGGGGGTAAACAGAGTGTCGGCAGGCAGCGGGCCACGAAGGTCCATGCCCTCGCCGCGCAGGCGCTCTAATGTCGGTTCAATGATGTCGATTTCTTCATGGCCCAGGTGTCCGCCTTCGCCAGCGTGCGGGTTGAGTCCGCACACCAGAATGCGTGGCTGGGCGATGCCGAATTTGTTTTGCAGATCGCTGTGCAGAATTCGCGTGACCCGTTCCAGCCGTTCCGGCGTGATCGCATCGGCAATCTCGCGCAAGGGCAGGTGCGTGGTGACCAGTGCCACGCGTAAACCGCGTGTCGCCAGCATCATCACAACCTGTGCGGTATGGGTCAGGTCAGCGAGAAATTCCGTATGCCCGGAGAACGGAATGCCCGACTCGTTGATCACGCCTTTGTGTACCGGTGCGGTGATCATCCCGGCGAAATCGCCGTTCAGACAGCCGTTGCCGGCACGGGTCAGGGTTTCAAGGACGAAAGCAGCGTTGGCCTTGTCCAGTTGCCCGGCCACCACGGGGGCGCTGAGCGGGGTATCCCAGACGTACAGGCTGTTGGCGGGCGCCGGGGCGTCCGGCCAGTGATTCGGGCCGACATCCAGCAAGTTGACGGCCAGCCCCAACTGCGCGGCCCGCTCATTGAGCAGGTCGCGGCTGGTGATGGCAATCAGGGGATGTGGCTGGGCTTGCGAGGCGAGCAGCAGGCACAGGTCGGGACCGATGCCGGCTGGTTCGCCGGGTGTCAGCGCGAAACGCTTGGGTTTCACTGCGCTGCCTGGTCTGCACCAGGGAGTTTGATCTCTACGTACGCTTCGTCACGGATCTGACGCAACCAGGTTTGCAGCTCTTCGTCGTATTTGCGGTTACGCAGTACGGTCATGGCTTGCTGCTCGCGGGCCTGTTCGGTGCTGTCAGTGGCACGACGGCCAAGGACTTCCAGAACGTGCCAGCCGTATTGGGTCTGGAATGGCTTGGACAGCTGACCTTGTGGGGTCTTGGCCATCACTTCGCGGAATTCCGGCACCAGTGCGCCCGGGTCAATCCAGTTCAGGTCGCCGCCGTTGAGCGCCGAACCCGGGTCTTCGGAGTAGCTTTTCGCCAGTTCAGCGAAGTCTTCGCCAGCCAGAATGCGGTCATACAGCGACTGCACCAGGGCTTTGGTTTTGGCTTCGTCGCGAATCGGGCTTGGCTTCACCAGAATATGGCGGACATGCACTTCGTCTCGCATCTGGGTCTCGCCACCACGCTTGGCCAGCAGCTTGAGGATGATGAAACCACCCGGTGTACGCGCTGGTTGAGTGATGTCGCCTACGGCCATGCTGCTCAGCTCGCGGTCGAACGGAGGTGGCAATTGAGCAGCTTTACGCCAGCCCATGTCGCCGCCTTCCAGTGCGTTGTCGCTGGCGGATTTGGCTACAGCCAATTGACCGAAGTCGGCGCCTTGTTTGAGCTGCTGGTAAACATCCATGGCCTGACGGGCAGCGTTCTGAATTGCTTCAGAGTTGGCGCTTTCTGGGGTTGGAATCAGGATATTGGCCAGGTGCAGTTCTTCCGACAGCTGCATTTTGCCCAGATCGGAAGCGAGGAAGTTTTTCACTTCCTGCTCGGAGACCTGGATGCGTTCTGCCACACGACGCTGACGCACACGGCTGATGACCATTTCACGGCGAATCTGATCACGAGCGTCGTCGTAAGACAGACCGTCGTGAGCCAGGGCAGCGCGGAATTGATCCACAGTCATGTTGTTGCGTTGAGCAATGGTGCCGACAGCCTGGTTCAGCTCTTCATCGGTGATGCGGATGCCGGAACGTTCGCCGATCTGCAGTTGCAGGTTTTCGACGATCAGGCGCTCAAGCACCTGTTGATCCAGTACGCCCGGAGGCGGCTGGCCGCCTCCACGCTTGGCGATGGTCTGCTGAACTTCGTGGACACGCTGATCCAGTTGGCTCTGCATGACCACGTCGTTGTCGACGATCGCGACCACTTTATCGATGGACTGAACGGCGGCGTTACCCGCCGTACTCAGGAACAGCGCGCCCAGCATCAGCGGGCGCAGACAATCAGAAAGCTTGGTCTTCACGTTGACGATAACCTTGGATGCCTTTGTCGAGGAAACTCTCAGCCTTGGCGCCAGTCAGGCCGCCCAGTCCCTTCAGAACAATTTGGAGGAAGACGCCGTGGTCGCCTTTTTCGTTTTGCGGAGCTTCCTGACTGAATTCGTCGTAGGAAACCCAGTAACGGTTGATCAGGCGCAGTTTCCAGCAGCAGTTGTCGTATTCGAAACCACCGAAGGCTTCCAGCGTACGGTTGCGGTTGTAGTCGTACTGCCAGCGGCTAATCGCGCTCCACTGCGGAACGATCGGCCAGATGACCGAGAAGTCATGCTGCTGGATTTTATAGTAGTCCTTCACGTAGCCAGGAGTACCAGGGGTGCCGTAGTCACCGCCGCCAACAGTCCACTTACCGGTGTTCTGGTCGTAGCGAACCTGGTCGTTGCGATAGCGATAGCCGACGTTGACGATCTTGTTCGGATTGTCTTCAGGCTGGTAGTGGAACATCGCGCTGCCGGAACGCGGGCTGCGGCTGTCCGGATCCCAGTTGTAATCGGCAGTGGTGCGCCAATCGCGGTTCCAGCGATATTCGTATTCGAGTGCATAGGGCGAAACGTTGGCCCGCGCATCGTCACGGTCGGCGAAGCTGATGCCCGGCAACTGAACCTTGCGATCCTTGAAGTACAGGGCCTGGCCGACGCTGATGCGCTGACGCTCAAAGCCATCGTCTTCAATCCAGCGACTGGTCACGCCCAGCGACAGTTTGTTCTCGTCACCAACGCGGTCGGCACCGGAGAAGCGGTTGTCACGGAACAGCGATGCATAGTTGAAGGTGTATTCGCTGGTATCGAATACCGGAATATCTTCCTGATCTTTCTCTGGTACGTAGAGGTAGTACAGGCGCGGTTCCAGAGTCTGATTGTAATTCTTGCCAAAGTAGGAAGTCTTACGATCGAAATACAGACCACTGTCGATGCTGGCGATAGGTACGCCACGGTTCTGGTTGCTGTCGAACGTGCCGTTCAACTTGTCCTGTTCAGGGGTCTGCTGGGCGATCTGGGATTTGCCGGTACCGTCCAGATCCAGTTGGTACTGAGTGTACTGGTACTTAAGCGATGGCTTAAGGAAGCCATAAGTCCAGTTCATCGGCAGGCTGACACCCGGCTTCAGGTTCAGGCGGTCACCGTTCGCACGATCCAGCCCACGAATGTTGTTATCCAGACGCGGCGTGCCGACGGTGCCATCTTCGTTGAACGGCCCGCCATCTTTATCGGTGTAGTTGCCGGTTTTCAAATCCCGGTCGAAACGAACCAGCTCAGTCTCGTAATCGAATTGCAGGCCTTCCGGGTGAACCGGCAGCTGACCATTGAAAGTGATCTGCGGCAGACGGTCATACGGGGTGGTGTTAGCTACGGTGGCCAGTTGATAGGACTGGGCGTTCAAACGCGCCGTGTAACTGTCGCCTCGATAGGTAACCGAACCCTGCTGGTTCACATAGTCAGCACTTTTCACGCCGATCTGATCGGTATCCAGATCCTGGAAGTAGTACGGGTCGCTGATCTTGGTGTAGTCGACTTGCGTCAGGATGCGCGAGTCCAGGCCACCCTTGTGCTGCCAGTTGTACATGTAGCGGGTCGACTTGGAGTCGGTCTGCTTGTCGCGATCGTCATCCTCGTCGTTGAGGAACGCCGCGCCGAATTGACCTTCACTCGACTTGGTCAGGTAACGGAACTCACCCTCGACCAGCATGCCGCGCTTGCTCATGTAACGTGGATACAACGTGGCGTCGTAGTTTGGCGCCAGGTTGAAGTAGTACGGTGTCACCAGCAAGAAGCCAGTATCGCTGCCGGTGCCGATGGTCGGCGGCAGGAAGCCTGATTGACGACGGTCGTCGATCGGGAAATAGATGTACGGGGTGTACAGGATCGGAATGTCCTTGACCCGCAGTGTCACGTTGGTCGCGGTACCGAAACCGGTGGCCGGGTTCAAGGTGATGTTGTTGCCCTTGAGCTGCCAGGCGTTGCTGTTCGGTTCGCACGTGGTGTACGTGCCGTCCTTCAAGCGGATGATCGCGTTCTCGGCACGCTTGGCGTACAGCGCGCTGCCGCGGATACGCGATTTGTGCATCACGTATTCGGCGTTGTCGACCTTGGCTTCACCGGTGTCGAGCTGAACATCGGCGTGGTCGCCGACGATCAGCGCGCCGTTGTCGCGAATACGCACACCGCCGTTGAGTTCGGCGCGGCTCTCGGCCTGGTACAGGCTCGCCTCGTCGGATTCAACCTGCATGCTGCCCTGACGCAAGACGACATCACCGGCCAGCGTACCGACTTGATCATCGGTGTTATAGCGCGAGGCTTTTGCGCCGATAAAGGTAGGCGCATCGCTTTTGCTCGTCTTGTCATTCATGCCAGGACGAGACGGCTCGATGTAGGCACCCGAGCAATACGGGCCGGTTTCGGCCAGTTGCGCGGCGGTCAGCTTCTCGCGCGGAACCCAGTCGAGGTGACTGTAGTCTTCGCTACGGGCTTTCAGGCCGCGGCCTTTGGCTTCGGTGACGAGTGCTGTTTTAGGGCCAGTGTCGGCGGTCGAACCGTTTTCGGTCGCAGCGTCGCCGGCAGCGCTGACGGCACTGCCGTCATGCACTGGGCGCGGAGGCAATGCAGCCGCCGTCGCCTTGGGCGCACAGGCCCAACCACCCGTTGCCGAGACGGAGCAGTCATACTGCTCGGCAGCAACAACGAATTGACTGGCCAGAGGTTGCATAGCCAGCAGACTGCCGGTTACCAACAACGGAAATTTTTTACGAAACGCGGGGGATTTCAATGCCATCTTATTAGTCCGGGCTTCCTGCGTGCCATCTGCCCGCGGTGTGGGCCGCACGCCTCTCGATGGTCTGAAAAAGATGCTGGATAATAAAGCATGACCCGCTTGACGGCTAGCGCCGTCGGAGACCCTTGCAATGCCTGACCAAGATGTACGCTTGCAACACCTGAAAGTTTGGCTCGATGAACAGCTGGCAATCCTCTTTGCAGATCAGGGTTGGGGCGCTGTGCCCCCGGCCACGTTGACTGCGGCCAGCAGCGACGCGAGTTTCCGCCGTTACTTCCGTTGGGAAGGCGAGGGCAAAAGCTTTGTCGTCATGGACGCTCCGCCACCCCAGGAAAACTGCAAACCGTTCGTGGATATCGCTTTTTTGCTGGCGAAATCCGGAATAAATGTGCCGAAAATTTACGCAGAAGACCTCGAACGCGGTTTTCTTTTGCTCAATGACCTGGGCAACAAGACCTATCTCGACGTGATCGATGGCGAAAATGCCGACGCATTGTTCAGCGATGCCCTGCAAGCACTGCTGGCTTTTCAGCAGTTGCCGATGGTCGCGCCGCTGCCGAGTTACGACGTCGCCTTGCTGCGCCGTGAGCTGGAACTGTTCCCCGAGTGGTACGTGAAACGTGAACTCGGCGTCGAATTCGATTCGGCCCAGCAACAACAGTGGCAGCAGATCAGCGATCTGTTGATCGACAGCGCACTGGCCCAACCGAAAGTGCTGGTGCACCGCGACTACATGCCGCGCAACCTGATGCTCAGCGAGCCGAATCCCGGCGTGCTGGATTTCCAGGACGCGGTCTACGGCCCGGTCACCTACGACGTCACCTGCCTGTTCAAGGATGCGTTCCTCAGCTGGCCTGAAGAACGTGTGCGCGGTTGGCTGGAAAATTACTGGCAGCAAGCCTCGGCATTGAATGTTCCGGTGCAGTCGAACTTCGAAGACTTCCTGCGCGCGAGCGACCTGATGGGCGTGCAGCGTCACCTGAAAGTCATCGGCATCTTCGCGCGCATCTGCCACCGCGATGGCAAGCCGCGTTACCTGGCTGACGTACCGCGTTTCTTCTCCTATATAGAAGCAGTGATCGCCCGTCGCCCGGAACTGGCCGAGTTGCAAGCGCTGTTCACCAGCCTGCGGGGTGGAGCGACAGCATGAAGGCAATGATTCTGGCGGCAGGCAAAGGCGAGCGCATGCGCCCGCTGACCCTGACTACTCCTAAACCGCTGGTGCGCGCCGGCGGCGTGCCCTTGATCGAATATCACCTGCGCGCCCTCGCGGCCGCCGGTTTCAACGAGATCGTGATCAACCACGCCTGGCTCGGTCAGCAGATCGAGGATTACCTCGGTGACGGTTCGCAATTCGGCCTGAGCATCCAGTACTCGCCGGAAGGTGAGCCGCTGGAAACCGGCGGCGGGATTTTCCGTGCGCTGCCGTTGTTGGGTGACGATGCGTTTCTGGTGGTCAACGGTGATATCTGGACGGATTACGACTTCAGCGTGCTGCACCAGCCGATTAACGGTCTGGCGCATCTGGTGCTGGCGGACAACCCGGCGCATCACCCAACCGGCGACTTTTCTCTGGTCGATGGGCAGGTGATTGATGGCCAGGCCGATGCTGCGACTTTGACCTACAGCGGTATCGCGGTACTGCATCCGCAACTGTTCGACGGCTGCACGGACGGCGCCTTCAAACTCGCGCCGCTGCTGCGTAAAGCCATGGCCGAAGGCGAAGTCACTGGCGAACGTCTCAAAGGTCACTGGGTGGATGTCGGCACCCACGAGCGTCTCGCTGAAGCCGAAACCTTGATAGAAGCGAGTCGCTAACATGCTTTGGCCAGGGACTCTGATTGGAGCCGGAGCGGGTTTTGCGATCGCCAGCATTCCGGGGGCCATGCTTGGGGCGTTGTTGGGGCAGGCGCTGGATCGGCGTCTGCACTTGCAGAGCTGGGGGCATTTACGCGAAAAACTCGGCGGTCGACCGATGTTGCGCAACGACGAATTGTTGTTTGTACTGCTCGGGCGTCTGGCCAAGAGTGACGGGCGCGTCACTGACGGGCATATCCAGCAGGCGCGCAACGAAATGCGTGCGCTGGAAATGAGTGATCCGGCAATGCGTCGGGCGATTGCCGCATTCAATCGCGGCAAGTCGGGTAACGACAGTCTGCGCGGGTACCTGCGTCGGCTCAGCGGCCAGCCCCATGCTGCCGAAGGTGTCTTGCGCGCCTGTTGGCGGATGGTCTGGGCGGATGGTCGCGCCGGTGTCAGCGAACGTGAATTGTTGGCGCAGTGGGGTAAGTGGCTGGGCTGGACAGTGCAGCAGGTGCAGGCGCTGGCCAGTGATTACGAGCCCGGCAAAAGGCCAATTGTCAGTGCGGCGGTGAGTTATCAGGAGGCGATGCGTTTGCTCGGGGTGTCGGCCAATAGCGAACCGGCGCAGATCAAACGGGCGTACCGGCGGCTGTTGAGTCGGCATCACCCGGACAAGATTGCCGGCACGGGAGCAACGACGGCGCAGGTGCGTGAGGCAACCGAGCGTACGCGTGAGTTGCACAATGCCTACACATTGATTCGTGAGCGGCGGGATTTTCGCTGACCGTTGAAGATCAAAAGATCGCAGCCTTCGGCAGCTCCTACCTTGGAATGCGTTTCCTGTAGGAGCTGCCGAAGGCTGCGATCTTTTTGCTTTATCAGTCGGTGTACTGCGGATTCAACCAGCCGCGCACCCGACGGACCAACTGTTCCTGCTCAGCCTTCTTGTCCGGCAACGCCTGCAATGCCACCTGGCTAAACGCCGAAGTCTTCAAGCGCTTGCTCGCCTGCATACGCTCCAGCGCTGCGTTGCGATCCAGCGCCTTGTCCATGTAGAAAATATCTGCGGTCGGCAATTTCAATGTCGGTGTCAGTTCCGCCAATGCCGGTTTGGCTTTGGCCGGTGTCTGCGCATCGACCATTACAAACTTCTCCACCTGCGCGGTCTGCTTCTCGCTGAGATAACGCGCCGCCCAATAAGCCCCGGTGCCATGCCCGAGCACGACAATGCTGCGCGCGCTCTGCTGTTCGGCATAGGCAATGGCCGCGTCGATGCGGGCGAAGATGCGCTCGCCGTCAGCCTTTTCCTGTTCTTCCACGGTGTCGGCCGCAACTTGATCGACAACTTCGGCTTCACCGCCGGCGGCCTGCTCGATCGGTTGTGCGGTGGTGGCATCCTTGCTGCCGGTTTCCGGCGCTTTCGGCGCGGCGGCGGGCTCGACGACGCGCGGTGCGATGGCATCGCTTTGCAGATCGGGCAGGGTGATACTCAGGCTGCTCCACTTGGCGTCGGGCAATTTTTGCCGCAACGGGCCGATTGCTTGCGGCCAGTCAGCGGTTTCGCCGGCGCCGGGGATGATAATCACCGCGCCCTTGGGTTCGGCGGTGTTGGCGGTTTTCCACAGGGCGAGGAAGGTGTCGCTGCCGGCCTGCAACTGTTGCTGCTCTTGCGCCGGAACCGTACGGCCGAGTGCGGCGGCTTCTTCCTGACTACGCTCAAGCAGTGGCTGGCGTTCGGCGGGTTTCGCTTCGGCAGGTTTTTCCGCCGAGGCGGCGGGCGCCGGATCGGCGGCTTCGACGGAAAACGCACAAGGCAGGATCAGCGACAGGCACAATGCTGGCATTGCCAGGCGGTAGACAGAGGGCATCGGTTATTCCAGGCCAGAAATGTATCCGGCAGCCTAATGGGTTGGTCAGAATTTGTCAGTGTATGAGACTTCAATGAAGCGATTTTGCTGCCTCTGGTTTATCGGCTGGTTGTGCTTTCCCTTGATTGCCTGGGCGGTGCCTGAGCCGTCGGCGCACGCTGCGCAATTGACGGCGAGCCAGCAACAGTGGCTGGCGCAACACAAAGAGCTGCGCGTCGGTCTGGTGTTGCAGGCGCCGTTTGCGCAATACGACCGGCGTCTGCAAAAGCTGTCCGGAGCCAATGTCGAGTTGATGAAGTCGTTGGCCAAGGTGCTCAATGTCGAACTGAGCTGGCGCAACTTTCAAGACCTCGCGCAACTGGAAGCGGCGGTGCGCGAAGGTGAAATCGACATCGCCCCCGGCCTGATGCAAACCCCGAGCGCGCTGCGTCTCTGGCAGTTTTCCGACCCCTACATGCGCGTGCCGCAACTGGTGGTCAGCGATCAGAAAGCCAGCGGCACGATCGATCTGGAAAAACTCGACAGCCAGACCCGCGTCGCCGTGCGCATGCCCAGCGCGACTGCCGATTATCTGCGCGGCAACTATCCCCATCTCAACTTGCAAGGCGTGCCGCTCGAGCGTCAGGCGTTGCAGTTGCTGCTGAGTCAGCAGGCGTCCTACGCGGTGGTCGATGAGGCACAACTTGGGCGATTGTCTGTAGAGCCTGAGTTCGCCGAACTGGTAGTGGTTGGCGATATCGGTCTGCCGCAATTGTTGCGGGTTGCTTCGCGACGGGATTGGCCGGAGCTGGCCGGCATCGTCCAAAGCGCTTTGCGCGCGATCCCGGCGAAAGATCTGGAGCGCCTGCACAATCAATGGCTGCAACCGAAATACCCGCGATTGTCGGAGTCGCCGGGCTTCTGGCAAAACCTCGCGCTGTTGTTTGCGGTGATGTTGCTCAGTTGCGTGGCGATCGTGTTCTGGCAACGGCGCCAGCAGCACAGCCTCGAACAACGGTTGCTCGCCGCCCGGGAAGACATTGCCTTGCGCGCCGCCAGCGAAGAAGCGCTGCGGCTGACGCAATTTTCCATCGATCAAAGCACCGTCGGCATCCTCTGGGTCAACTGGGACAGCCATGTGCGCTACGCCAATCGCGCGGCGGAAAACATGCTCGGTTATCCCTCGGGCGGGTTGATCGAGCGGCCGCTGATCGACTTCGAACCGGGTCTGCACATGGATCGCTGGCTCAATCTCTGGAAGCGTGCGCGAGCGAGCGAGGAAGGGCCGTTGAGTTTTGAAACCAGTTGCGTGCGTGCCGACGGCAGTATTTTGCCAGCGGATGTGTCGCTGAGTTTTCTGCGTTTTCGCGACAGTGAATACCTGGTGGTCTACCTCACCGACGTCACCGACCGCCGTCGCGCACTGGCCGCGTTGCAGGAAAGTGAGGCGCGCCTGCAAGGCATCGCCGCCAACGTGCCGGGATTGGTATTCCGGCTGGAGCGCGCGCCGGTGACCGGGCAGATCGACTTTGCCTACATCAGTGAGGGCAGCGAAAGTCTGGTCGGCTACGCGCCGGCCGCCATCGCCCATCGCGACATGGGCCTGCGCAGTCTGGTGCACCCGGACGACAAGGCCAGTTATCACCGCACCCAGGATCAAGCGCTGGACACCGACAGCGACTGGTCGTGGCAGGGCAGAATTGTTACGCGACAGGGCCAGCAGCGTTGGGCCGAAATCAAGGCGATCACCCGGCAACTGGAGGATGGCGCGTACGTCTGGGACGGCATCGTCTGGGACATCACCGAGAGCAAACGCATTGAACTGGAACTGGCCGATTCTCGTGAACAGCTGCGCGAACTGTCGGCGCACCTTGAAAGCGTGCGCGAAGAAGAGAAGGCGCGCATCGCCCGCGAAGTGCACGATGAGCTGGGGCAGATGCTCACGGTGCTGAAACTGGAGACATCGATGTGCGAATTGGCCTACGCGCAACTCGACCCGGGCCTGAACGAACGGCTCAACAGCATGAAGCGCCTGATCGCCCAGTTATTCCAGTTGGTGCGTGATGTGGCGACGGCGCTGCGGCCACCGATTCTGGATGCCGGGATCGCGTCGGCGATCGAATGGCAGGCGCGACGATTTGAAGCGCGTACGCAGATTCCATGTCTGGTGCAGGTGCCGGAGAATCTGCCGGCGCTGAGTGATGCCAAGGCGATTGGGTTGTTCCGGATTTTGCAGGAAGCGCTGACCAACGTGATGCGTCATGCTCAGGCGCATACTGTGGAGCTGACGCTGGCGCTGGAGGGCGATGAGTTGTGCCTGACGGTTGCCGATGATGGCGTAGGATTTGTCGCCGCTACCGGTAGGCCGACTTCGTTTGGTTTGGTCGGCATGCGCGAGCGGGTGTTGATCATGGGTGGGCGGTTGGTGCTGGAGAGTGAGCCGGGGGAGGGTACCAGTCTGAATGTCTGGGTACCTTTGGATCGCTAGAAGATCGCAGCCTGCGGCAGCTCCTACAGGGGAATGCGATCAATGTAGGAGCTGCCGAAGGCTGCGATCTTTTGCCCTTAAAAACAACAACCGAGGAGAGTGCAAGTGATCCGTGTACTGGTAGCCGAAGACCACACCATCGTCCGTGAGGGCATCAAGCAATTGATCGGCCTGGCCAAGGATCTGCAAGTGGTGGGCGAGGCGAGCAATGGCGAACAACTGCTGGAAACCCTGCGCCATGTGCCGTGCGAAGTGGTGCTGCTCGATATCTCCATGCCCGGCGTCAATGGCCTGGAGGCGATCCCACGGATTCGTGCACTGAACAATCCGCCGGCGATTCTGGTGCTGTCCATGCACGACGAAGCGCAGATGGCTGCTCGCGCATTGAAGGTCGGCGCGGCCGGTTATGCGACCAAGGACAGCGATCCGGCGCTGTTGCTCACGGCGATCCGCAAGGTCGCGGCGGGTGGGCGTTACATCGATCCGGATCTTGCTGACAGAATGGTTTTCGAAGTCGGCCTGACCGATGCGCGGCCGCTGCATTCGTTGCTATCCGAACGTGAATTTTCAGTGTTCGAGCGCCTGGCCCAAGGCGCCAACGTCAACGACATCGCCCAGCAACTGGCGCTAAGCAGCAAAACCATCAGCACCCACAAGGCGCGGCTGATGCAGAAGCTCAACATCACCTCGCTGGCCGAACTGGTCAAATACGCGATGGAACACAAACTCCTCTGAACCCGCCCCCTGTAGGAGCTGCCGAAGGCTGCGATCTTTTGACTTTATAAACAGCAAGATCAAAAGATCGCAGCCTTCGGCAGCTCCTACAGTAGAACCGAGTGGCATCCCGTTCGCGTTCATGGCTGACGCTGTGTGGGCATATCTGTTAGCGACACGCGTTTTTTGCTTGTTCTTGCAGCTCGCCGCTCACCCCTCGCCACTGCCTTATCCGTTAGCGCCATCGTTGTAGGGCAATCCCTACCCCCAACCTTCCATCCGGCTGAGGCGATTCTCTCCTGCGCCCCGATTTGCGTGCCTGTCAGCAACCACTAGGCTTAATCCACAAGCAGTCATCAACAACAAAGGTGTGGGTATGAGCCAGGTCGATACAAACGCAGGGGCCAGTGATGTGCTGGTCAGCTTTCGTGGAGTGCAGAAGAGCTACGACGGCGAGAACCTGATCGTCAAAGACCTCAACCTGGACATTCGCAAAGGCGAATTCCTCACCCTGCTCGGGCCGTCGGGTTCCGGCAAGACCACCAGCCTGATGATGCTCGCCGGTTTCGAAACGCCGACTGCCGGCGAGATTCTGCTGGCCGGGCGTTCGATCAATAACGTGCCGCCGCACAAACGCGACATCGGCATGGTCTTTCAGAACTACGCGCTGTTCCCGCACATGACCGTCGCTGAAAACCTCGCCTTCCCGCTGAGCGTGCGCGGCCTGAACAAGAGCGACGTCAACGACAAGGTCAAGAAAGTCCTGAGCATGGTGCAGCTTGACGCATTCGCCTCGCGCTACCCGGCGCAGTTGTCCGGTGGTCAGCAACAACGTGTGGCATTGGCCCGCGCGCTGGTGTTCGAACCGCAACTGGTGTTGATGGACGAACCCCTCGGCGCCCTCGACAAACAACTGCGCGAACACATGCAGATGGAAATCAAACACCTGCACCAGCGCCTCGGCGTGACCGTGGTCTACGTGACCCACGATCAGGGTGAAGCGCTGACCATGTCTGACCGCGTCGCGGTCTTTCATCAGGGCGAAATCCAGCAGATTGCTCCGCCGCGCAGCCTCTACGAAGAGCCGAAAAACACCTTCGTCGCCAACTTCATCGGTGAGAACAACCGCCTCAACGGCCGCCTGCTCAGCCAGACCGGCGAGCGCTGCGTGGTCGAGTTGGGCCGTGGCGAAAAGGTCGAGGCGCTGGCGGTCAATGTCGGCAAGACCGGCGAACCGGTAACCCTGTCGATCCGTCCGGAGCGCGTCAGCCTCAACGGTTCGAGCGATCAATGCGTTAACCGCTTCTCAGGGAGGGTGGCGGAATTCATCTATCTGGGCGACCACGTCCGGGTGCGCCTGGAAGTCTGTGGCAAGACCGACTTCTTCGTGAAACAACCGATTGCCGAGCTCGATCCCGCGCTCGCCGTCGGTGACGTGGTACCGCTTGGCTGGCAGGTCGAGCACGTTCGCGCGCTTGATCCGCTTTTAGAGGCGAACTGATCGCCCCGGCAATACCAACACCAACCCTGCACGTGGAGAGAACAATAAATGTTGAGATCCCTGAAGTTCACCGCCCTGACCCTGGGCCTGATGGGTGCGACCAGCGCAATGGCCGCTGGCCCGGATTTGACCGTGGTGTCGTTTGGCGGGGCGAACAAGGCGGCGCAAGTCAAAGCCTTCTATGCACCGTGGGAAGCGGCGGGCAACGGCAAGATCGTCGCTGGCGAGTACAACGGCGAAATGGCCAAGGTCAAAGCCATGGTCGACACCAAGAGCGTGTCGTGGGACTTGGTCGAAGTTGAATCGCCAGAGTTGTCCCGTGGTTGTGACGAAGACATGTTCGAACAACTCGACCCGGCGCTGTTCGGCAAATCCGAAGACTACGTTAAAGGCGCGATTCAGCCGTGCGGCGTAGGTTTCTTTGTGTGGTCGACCGTGCTGGCTTACAACGCCGACAAGCTGAAAACCGCGCCGACCAGCTGGGCGGATTTCTGGGACACCAAGCAATTCCCGGGCAAACGTGGCCTGCGTAAAGGTGCCAAGTACACCCTCGAATTCGCCTTGATGGCCGATGGCGTGGCGCCGAAAGACGTCTACAAAGTGCTGGCGAGCAAGGACGGTCAGGATCGTGCGTTCAAGAAGCTCGATGAGCTGAAACCGAGCATCCAGTGGTGGGAAGCCGGCGCGCAACCGCCGCAGTACCTCGCTTCCGGCGACGTGGTGATGAGCTCGGCCTACAACGGTCGCATCGCTGCCGTGCAGAAAGAATCCAACCTGAAAGTGGTGTGGAACGGCGGCATCTACGACTTCGACGCCTGGGCCATACCGAAAGGTCTCGACGCCAAGCGTGCCGAAGCGGCGAAGAAATTCATCGCCTACTCCGTACAGCCGCAGCAGCAAAAGACCTACTCGGAAAACATCGCATACGGCCCGGCCAACACCCAGGCCGTACCGCTGCTGGCCAAGGACGTCCTGAAAGACATGCCGACCACCCCGGAAAACATCGCCAACCAGGTGCAGATCGACGTCAGCTTCTGGGCTGACAACGGCGAGCAACTGGAGCAGCGCTTCAACTCCTGGGCTGCGAAATAAGCACGTCACACGGGCCGACGGTGTACCAGATGATCGTTCCCACGCTCTGCGTGGGAATGCCGCCCGGGACGCTCCGCGTCCTCGTGTGACGCAGAGCGTCACTGGATGCGTGCCCACGCGGAGCGTGGGAACGATCAGTAGCTAAAGTTCGAGGTGGTTCGCCACCTCTGTAACGATCAAAGATTTGCGGAGTACGTCATGGCCATCGCCGTTCCCCTGAAAGAGGGCAACAGCCCCACCTTGAAGCAGAAGCTCAAGCGCGCCGAGCGGGTCAACCGCTGGAAGGCTCAAGCGCTGATTGCGCCGTTGGTGCTGTTTCTGTTGCTGGTGTTTCTGGTGCCGATCGTGGCGCTGCTCTACAAAAGCGTCGGCAACCCCGAAGTGGTCGGCGGCATGCCGCGCACGGTGGCGGCCATCGCCAGTTGGGACGGCCGCGGCCTGCCCGCTGAACCGGTCTACAAGGCCGCCGGCGAAGACCTCGCCGAAGCACGTAAAAACCAGACGCTGGGCGATCTGTCCAAGCGCTTGAATATGGAATTGGCCGGCTATCGCAGCCTGCTGACCAAAACCGCCCGGGCGCTGCCTTTCGCCAGCGAACCGGCCTCTTATAAAGAAGCGCTGGAAGGTCTCGACGAACGTTGGGGCGACCCGGCCTACTGGCAAGCGGTCAAACGCAACACCAGCAGCATCACTCCCTACTATTTGCTGGCAGCGGTCGATCACCGCATCGACGACCTCGGCGAAATCGCCCCGGCCACCCCGGATCAGGCGATCTACCTCGACATCTTCGCCCGCACGTTCTGGATGGGCCTTGTGATCACAGTGATCTGCCTGCTGCTCGCCTATCCTCTGGCCTACCTGCTGGCGAACCTGCCATCGCGGCAAAGCAACCTGCTGATGATTCTGGTGCTGCTGCCGTTCTGGACGTCGATTCTGGTGCGCGTCGCCGCATGGATCGTGCTGCTGCAATCGGGCGGGCTGATCAACAGCGGGCTGATGGCCATGGGCATCATCGATAAACCGCTGGAACTGGTGTTCAACCGCACCGGCGTGTACATCTCGATGGTGCACATTCTGCTGCCGTTCATGATCCTGCCGATCTACAGCGTGATGAAAGGCATCTCGCCGACCTACATGCGCGCGGCGATTTCCCTCGGCTGCCACCCGTTCGCCAGTTTCTGGCGGGTGTACTTCCCGCAAACCTACGCCGGTGTTGGCGCCGGTTGCCTGTTGGTGTTCATCCTCGCCATCGGCTACTACATCACCCCGGCGTTGCTCGGCAGCCCGAACGATCAAATGGTCAGCTACTTCGTCGCCTTCTACACCAACACCAGCATCAACTGGGGCATGGCCACCGCACTCGGCGGGTTGTTGCTGCTGGCGACCGTGGTGCTTTATCTGATTTATAGCTGGCTGGTCGGCGCCAGTCGCCTGCGCCTGAGCTAAGGGGAATTCGAGATGCTGAGTCCTTACATGTCGCCCATTGAACGGGTGTGGTTCTACAGCCTGCGGATCCTCTGCGGCCTGATTCTGTTGTTCCTGATTCTGCCGGTGCTGGTGATTATTCCGCTGTCGTTCAACTCGGGGAGTTTTCTGGTCTATCCGCTGCAAGGCTTTTCGCTGCAGTGGTACCACGACTTCTTCGCCTCGGCGGAATGGATGCGCGCGCTGAAGAACAGCATCATCGTTGCTCCGGCGGCGACGGTGCTGGCGATGATCTTCGGTACGCTGGCGGCGATTGGCCTGACTCGCGGTGACTTCCCCGGTAAAGCGCTGGTGATGGCGCTGGTGATTTCGCCGATGGTGGTGCCGGTGGTGATTATTGGTGTGGCGAGTTATCTGTTTTTTGCGCCGTTGGGGTTGGGTAACAGCTTTTTCTCGCTGATCGTCGTGCATGCGGTGCTGGGCGTGCCGTTTGTGATCATCACGGTGTCGGCAACCTTGCAGGGGTTCAATCACAACCTGGTGCGTGCCGCCGCGAGTCTCGGTGCATCGCCACTGACCGCGTTTCGTCGGGTGACCTTGCCGCTGATCGCGCCGGGGGTGATTTCGGGTGCGCTGTTTGCGTTTGCGACTTCGTTTGATGAGGTGGTGGTGACGTTGTTTCTTGCGGGGCCTGAGCAGGCGACGTTGCCTCGGCAGATGTTTAGCGGGATTCGCGAGAACCTCAGTCCGACGATTGCCGCTGCTGCGACGTTGCTGATTGCGTTCTCGGTCATCCTGCTGCTGACCCTGGAATGGCTACGCGGCCGCAGCGAAAAACTGCGTACTGCCCAAGTCTGACGCTGATCGTTCCCACGCTCTGCGTGGGAATGCCTCTCGGGACGCTCCGCGTTCCAGCTCGCGAATGGAACGCAGAGCGTCCCCGGCGGTATTCCCACGCAGAGCGTGGGAACAATCAGTGACAGGGGCTAGTCGTTGGTCATTCATGGAGTGAATAGCAGACAACCCCAAATCCCCAGCTAATCTTGTGCCCAGCTCCCACATCTATAAGAGGCTGCGCACGATGAGTCTGTCCCAGTTCAAAATCGCTCACAAACTGATCACCGGTGCCGCCGCCATCGAACAACTGGCCGCCGAACTCACGCGCCTCGACATCGACAACCCGCTGATCGTCACCGACGCCGCGCTGGTCAAATCCGGCACCGTCGAGCTGGCGCTGTGCCAATTGGGCGGGCGCGAGTACGAGATTTTCGACCGCGTGCTGCCAGACCCGGAAATCGCCATCGTCGAAGATTGCATGCGCGTTTACCGCGAGGGCGGGCATGACGGCTTGATCGGCCTCGGTGGCGGCAGTGCCATCGACATCGCCAAAAGCGTCGCCGCGTACGCCGGTTACCACGGTGCGCTGGAAGATCTGTTCGGCGTCGATCAGGTGCCGCGCAAAGGCCCGCCGCTGATCGCCATCCCGACCACCGCCGGCACCGGTTCCGAAGTGACCAACGTCGCCATCCTTTCGGACAAAGTCGCGCAACTGAAGAAAGGCATCGTCAGCGACTATCTGTTACCCGACGTCGCGCTGGTCAGCCCGCAAATGACCCTGACCTGCCCACGCAGCGTCACCGCCGCCAGTGGCGTCGACGCATTGGTGCACGCCATCGAATCCTATCTGTCGGTCAACGCCTCGCCGATCACCGACTCACTGGCGATCGGCGCGATCAAGCTGATCGCCAAAGCCCTGCCCAAGGCCTACGCCAACGGCGCCAATCTGCAAGCCCGCGAAGACATGGCCACCGCCAGCCTGATGGCCGGCATGGCGTTTGGCAATGCCGGGGTCGGCGCGGTGCATGCGCTGGCGTATCCGCTGGGCGGGCGTTTCAACATTGCCCATGGTGTGAGCAATGCCTTGCTGCTGCCGTATGTCATGACCTGGAACAAGATGGCCTGCGTCGAACGCATGCAGGATATTGCCGAAGCCATGGGCGTGAAGACCGCTCATCTGAGTGCAGCCGAGGCGGCGGACAAAGCCGTGCAGGCGATGACTGATCTGTGCGCGGCGGTGGAAATTCCTGCCGGCCTGCGCAGTTTCGGCGTCCCGGAAGATGCGATCCCGGCCATGGCCGCAGAAGCCGCGGGCATCGAGCGCTTGATGCGCAACAACCCGCGCAAACTCAGCGCCGTCGATATCGAGAAGATTTACCGAGCGGCGTACTGATCATCGCGGTCACGGTGCGCGCGCTCAAGCATGAGGCTACAATGCGCGCCATCGTGATTTAGCTCAGAAAAGGTGCGTCATGCAGCCCTTCGTAATTGCTCCGTCGATTCTCTCCGCCGACTTCGCCCGCCTCGGCGAGGAAGTGGACAATGTTCTCGCCGCTGGCGCCGACTTCGTTCACTTCGACGTCATGGACAACCACTACGTACCCAACCTGACCATCGGCCCGATGGTCTGCGCGGCGTTGCGCAAGTACGGCGTCACCGCGCCGATCGACGCGCACCTGATGGTCAGCCCGGTGGATCGCATCGTTGGCGATTTCATCGAAGCCGGCGCGACCTACATCACTTTCCACCCGGAAGCCACGCTGCACGTTGATCGCTCGCTGCAGCTGATCCGTGAAGGCGGCTGCAAATCCGGTCTGGTGTTCAATCCGGCAACCCCGCTGGACGTGCTCAAGTACGTGATCGACAAGGTCGACATGGTCTTGCTGATGAGCGTCAACCCAGGCTTCGGCGGGCAGAAATTCATTCCCGGCACCCTCGACAAACTGCGTGAAGCGCGGGCGATCATCGATGCTTCGGGCCGTGACATCCGTCTGGAAATCGACGGCGGCGTCAACGTCAACAACATCCGCGAAATCGCTGCCGCTGGCGCTGACACTTTTGTCGCCGGCTCGGCAATCTTCAACGCGCCGAACTATCAGGAAGTCATCGACAAGATGCGCTCCGAACTGGCGCTGGCGCGCCCATGAGCGGATTTGAGCAGCTGTTCCCGGGAAAACTGCCACGGCTGGTGATGTTCGATCTGGATGGCACGCTGATCGACTCGGTTCCAGACCTGGCAGCGGCGGTGGACACCATGCTGCTCTCCCTCGGCCGCCAGCCTGCCGGCATCGAAGCGGTGCGCGAGTGGGTTGGCAACGGCGCGCCGGTTCTGGTGCGCCGTGCTTTGGCCGGTGGCATCGATCATTCGGCGGTGGATGACGTCGAGGCCGAGCATGCGCTGGAAGTGTTCATGGAGGCTTACGGCGCCAGCCATGAGCTGACCGTGGTCTATCCCGGCGTGCGCGACACCCTCAAGTGGCTGCACAAGCAAGACGTGGCCATGGCGCTGATCACCAACAAGCCCGAGCGCTTTGTCGCGCCGTTGCTGGATCAGATGAAGATCGGCCGCTACTTCAAGTGGATCATCGGCGGCGATACCTTGCCGCAGAAGAAGCCTGATCCGGCGGCGCTGTTTTTCGTGATGAAAATGGCCAACATCCCGGCCTCGCAATCGTTGTTCGTCGGCGACTCGCGCAGCGACGTGCTGGCGGCGAAAGCGGCGGGGGTCAAATGCGTGGCGCTGAGTTATGGCTACAACCATGGCCGACCGATTGCTGAAGAATCGCCGGCGCTGGTGATCGACGATCTGCGCAAGCTAATTCCCGGTTGCCTCGGTTCGGCCGCTGAGATAACGTTGCCCGACGCTTCTCAATCCCATTCTGGAAACGCCATCGTGGTGGTCACTCGCAAACTCTGGATGAAAGTCATCAAGGCCCTGGCCCGCTGGCGTTGGCGCGCCTGACTTTTTTCTGGCCGGCCTGCCGGCGCGTTTGCATACCTGACTGATAGCACCTCACACCACGAGGCACCTTATGATCCGCGAAGAATTCCTGCGCTTGGCCGCTGACGGCTACAACCGCATTCCGTTGGCCTGCGAAACCCTGGCCGACTTCGACACGCCGCTGTCGATCTACCTGAAACTGGCCGACCAGCCCAACTCCTACCTGCTCGAATCGGTGCAGGGCGGTGAAAAGTGGGGCCGTTACTCGATCATCGGTCTGCCATGCCGCACGGTTATGCGCGTTCACGACCATCACGTCAGCATCACCGTTGATGGCGTCGAGACCGAAAGCCACGACGTTGAAGACCCGCTGGCTTTCGTCGAAACCTTCAAGGCGCGTTACAACGTGCCGACCATTGCCGGTCTGCCGCGTTTCAACGGTGGTCTGGTCGGATACTTCGGTTACGACTGCGTGCGTTATGTCGAGAAGCGCTTGGGCAAGTGCCCGAACCCGGATCCACTGGGCGTGCCGGACATTTTGCTGATGGTGTCCGACGCCGTCGTGGTGTTCGACAACCTTGCCGGCAAGATGCACGCGATCGTCCTCGCCGACCCTGCGCAGGCCGATGCCTTCGAACAAGGTCAGGCACGTTTGCAGGAATTACTCGAGCAACTGCGCCAGCCCATCACCCCGCGCCGTGGCCTGGATTTCAGCAAGCAGCAATCGGCTGATCCGGTGTTCCGTTCGAGTTTCACTCAGGACGATTACGAAAAAGCCGTCGACACCATCAAGGAATACATCCTCGCCGGTGACTGCATGCAGGTCGTGCCGTCGCAGCGTATGTCGATCGACTTCAAGGCTGCACCGATTGATTTGTACCGCGCGCTGCGCTGCTTCAACCCGACGCCGTACATGTACTTCTTCAACTTTGGCGACTTTCACGTCGTCGGCAGTTCGCCGGAAGTGCTGGTGCGCGTTGAAGACAACCTGATCACCGTGCGCCCGATTGCTGGCACGCGCCCACGTGGCGCGACCGAAGAAGCCGATCTGGCGCTGGAAGAAGACCTGCTGTCGGACGATAAAGAGATTGCCGAGCATTTGATGCTCATCGATTTGGGTCGTAACGATACCGGTCGCGTTTCGGAAATCGGTTCGGTGAAACTCACCGAGAAAATGGTTATCGAGCGTTATTCCAACGTGATGCACATCGTTTCCAACGTCACCGGTCAGTTGAAAGAAGGGCTGACGGCGATGGATGCACTGCGGGCGATTCTGCCAGCGGGCACCTTGTCCGGTGCACCGAAGATTCGTGCGATGGAAATCATCGACGAACTGGAACCGGTCAAGCGTGGTGTGTATGGCGGTGCGGTCGGTTACTTCGCCTGGAACGGCAACATGGACACCGCGATTGCGATCCGCACCGCAGTGATCAAAAACGGCGAACTGCATGTGCAGGCCGGTGGCGGCATCGTTGCCGACTCGGTGCCGGCCCTGGAATGGGAAGAAACCCTGAACAAACGCCGCGCGATGTTCCGCGCCGTCGCCCTCGCCGAACAAACCCCGCAAACCTGATCCACGCAAAACCCTTGTAGGAGTGAGCCTGCTCGCGATAGCGGATTAACATTCAACAGATGTGTTGAATGAACCACCGCAATCGCGAGCAGGCTCACTCCTACAGTTGATTGTGTTCAGTCATAAAAAAAGCGGCGCCTGTGAGGGCGCCGCTTTTTTCATGCACTGCAACAACCCCCTGTAGGAGCTGCCGCAGGCTGCGATCTTTCGATCTACCGCTTAAAAATCCAACACCACCCCAACATTCACACCCTGCTGGGTAAAGTCATCATCCTTGCGGAACGAATACCCGCCACGCAACGCCAGATCCGCCGTCAACTTGTGGCTCACGCCCAAACTCAACCGATTCAAATGGCTCTGCGGCGTATAACCCTCAAGTTTGAAGTCATTCGCCGGCAAGGTATTCAGCGCGATATTGACCTTCTGCACGTCATCCTCGTACTCGCGCTCATGCGCATACTCACCAAACACCTGCGTTTGCGGGGTGAAGTTGTACTTGCCCTGAATACCGACACCCAGACGTTTCGAATCGCGGGTCTGATCATCGAAGGTCAGCGCTGTAGCGCGGTTGCTCTTCTCCGAATAACCATCGACATCAACACTGGCGTAATCAGCGCTGACGAACGGCGACAGATGCCATTCGCTGCCCGGCTGGGCAATGTCGTAGCCGATGCGCGTGCTGAACGCCCAGAGGCTGCCGTCGGTATCACCTTTCTCCGCACCTTCGCTGGCGCCCAGATCAAACTTGCGCTTGAGGTTGTCGTAGTCGAGTTTGCCGCCGGTCAACGCCGCGTCAGCCCACCAGCGATTCTGCTGGAACTGGGCAAATGCGGTGGCCATGTAGCTGTTGAGTTTGTAGTCCGAATCGTTATGCCCGGCCTCGAGATTCTGCCGGTAGAAACCACCCGCCACACCGACACGCCACGCGTCATTCAGACGATAGCTGCCCCCGACATTGAGGTTGTAACCGCTGCCGTCGGCACTGGCGCCGCTGCTTTGGCTGTCGACATCCAGATTCTGGCCACCGGCGGAAACGATCGCGCGCCATTGGCCGACCGCTTGCCAGTTTTCCCAGTCCGCCTGCCATTGGCTGCGCAGTTCATCCTGATGCGCACGCACGGTGGCGTGGGCCATTTCCGGCAGCAGCGTCAGTTCCCACGGCGCGGCCAGTAGGGAATAGGCGTAGTCGGAGATCAGTTTTTGCCCGGCTTCGGTCGGGTGCACGCCGTCGTTGTAAATCAGCTTGGTCGGATCCGGCGTCGCACTGTTGATGCCGTAACGGGCGTTTTCCGGGCAATCGCTGCCGCTGAAGCACGTCGCGGTGAGGTTCTGATCAGTGGCCAGACCAAAACGGCCCGGATCGGCGAACACTTCCGACAGCAATACAGGAATGTTCAACGGAATAATTTCCGCGTTGATGCCTTGCAGACGACTGACCAACTGGCTGTTGAATTGCGCGGCGAGTTGGCTGCTGAACGCTTGCAGCGGCGTGCCGTTGATGGCCGGGGTCAGACCGACGTCAGGCAACAGCCAGACCATCACGTATTTGGCACCGGCCGATTGCAACGCTTGCACGCTGTCAGCCAGTCGATCGGCACCGGCGTTGGCTTGCGGCAGGCTGAGGATGCGGCCCTGGAGGAAGTCGTTACCGCCGCCGGAAATGTAATACAGCGCATTCGGGTCAGCACGGAAGCCGTTCGAGGGCAGATAACCGGTGCGAGTGCGTTCACCGGTGGCCGATTGCGAGGTGATCGAATCGAGAATCTGGTCGGTGCGATAACCGCCGACCGCCCAGTTGTTGCCGTCGACCTGACCGTTTTCGACGCGCACTTGCGAGCTGGAAGAGGCCGTCTGATCCGGGGTGAAGCCGAGTCGGCCACCGAGCAATTGCGTGGAGTTCAGATCACGGGATTCGCCGCTGCCGTCCAGATAGATTGGCCCGGTACGGTTGGTGTAGCGCTGGGTAGAACCGGCCGGGCCGCCGGTGTCCCTGAAGGTGCCGGCATCGTTGAGGCTGTCGCCAAACACCACGAAATTCGAGTAAGGATTGGGGGCGGCATTCGCCTGGGCGCAAGCCAGTGCGAGCAAGCATCCAGCCAGCGGTACAAACAACGTCTGTTTGATCATGAGCAAGTCCGTTTATTTATTGTTGTAGGTGAACGAAACGACAGTACCAAAAACTTCCGGCCTTTTGCCATCGGTCGCGAACCCTCTTATAGATTTAACCCCCAAAGCCCCGGCCATATTGCACGCTCCGCCCAGCTAAGTTACTGTGCCGGAACGTATGAACGAGACCTTCCCCGTGTTGATCACCAGCAAACTTCTGGATCAAGTCATCAAGGCACACGCCCGCTGGCGTTGGCGCGCCTGAATCTTTTCTGCCGGCCCCGCCGGATCTGTATCGCTTTGCCTTCCTTGCCTGTTTGAAATGCCGCTGTGCCGACGCGTCCACCTGCGTCCGACATCGTGCAGCGCCCTGCGGGCAAGTCATCTGAAGGCTGTCTCCAAGTCAGAATTCAAGAGGTTCGAATCGCCATGTTGCTGATGATCGACAACTACGACTCCTTTACTTACAACGTTGTGCAATACCTCGGCGAACTGGGTGCCGAGGTCAAAGTCGTGCGCAACGACGAATTGACCGTCGCCGAAATCGAAGCGCTGAAACCCGAGCGCATCGTCGTCTCCCCAGGCCCTTGCACCCCGACCGAAGCCGGCATCTCCATCGAAGCCATCAAGCACTTCGCTGGCAAACTGCCGATCCTAGGTGTCTGCCTTGGCCACCAATCGATCGGCCAGGCGTTTGGTGGCGATGTAGTCCGCGCCCGCCAAGTGATGCACGGTAAGACTAGCCCGGTATTCCACGAGGACAAGGGCGTTTTCCAAGGCCTGAATCATCCGCTGACGGTTACCCGCTACCACTCGCTGATCGTCAAGCACGATACTTTGCCCGATTGCCTGGAACTGACCGCGTGGACGCAACACGACGACGGTTCGGTCGACGAAATCATGGGCCTGCGTCACAAGACCCTGAACATTGAGGGCGTACAGTTCCACCCCGAGTCGATCCTGACCGAGCAGGGTCATGAACTGTTTGCCAACTTCCTCAAACAAACCGGCGGCACGCGCTAAGGACTTCCCATGAATATCAAGACAGCCCTGAGCCGTATCGTCGAGCACCTCGATCTCAGCACCGATGAAATGCGCGATGTGATGCGCGAAATCATGACCGGACAATGCAGCGACGCGCAGATCGGCGCGTTCATGATGGCCATGCGCATGAAGAGCGAGAGCATCGACGAGATCGTCGGCGCCGTGTCGGTGATGCGTGAGCTGGCCGATCAGGTCGAACTGAAAACCCTCGACGGCGTGGTCGATGTGGTCGGCACCGGCGGTGACGGTGCGAACATCTTCAACGTGTCGACGGCTTCTTCCTTTGTTGTCGCGGCAGCCGGTTGCACCGTGGCCAAACACGGTAACCGTGCGGTCTCGGGTAAAAGCGGCAGTGCCGACTTGCTCGAAGCTGCCGGCATTTATCTGAACCTGACGCCGGTGCAGGTTGCGCGTTGCATCGACAACGTCGGCATCGGCTTCATGTTCGCCCAGACCCACCACAAAGCCATGAAGTACGCCGCCGGCCCGCGCCGCGATCTCGGCCTGCGTACGTTGTTCAACATGCTCGGCCCGCTTACGAATCCGGCCGGTGTTAAGCATCAGGTAGTGGGCGTGTTCAACAAGGCACTGTGCCGGCCATTGGCCGAAGTGTTGCAGCGTCTGGGCAGCAAGCACGTGCTGGTGGTGCACTCGAAGGACGGTCTGGACGAGTTCAGCCTCGCCGCGCCGACTTTTGTCGCCGAGCTGAAGAACAACGAAATCACTGAGTATTGGGTCGAGCCGGAAGATCTCGGCATGAAGAGCCAGAGCCTGCACGGTCTGTCGGTCGACGGCCCGGAAGCGTCGCTGGCGCTGATCCGCGATGCCCTCGGCAAGCGCAAAACCGAGAACGGCCAGAAAGCCGCCGAAATGATTGTGCTCAACGCCGGTGCCGCGCTGTACGCCGCCGACGTGGCGAGCAGTTTGAAACAGGGTGTAGAGCTTGCTCACGACGCTTTGCACACCGGCCTCGCTCGGGAAAAACTCGAGGAGCTGGGTGCCTTTACCGCGGTATTCAGAGTGGAGAATGAGGGATGAGTGTACCGACGGTTCTGGAAAACATTCTGGCCCGCAAAGTTCAGGAAGTTGCCGAGCGTAGTGCCCGCGTCAGCCTGAGCGAGCTGGAAAGTCTGGCCAAGGCGGCCGATGCACCCCGTGGTTTCGCCAACGCGCTGCTGGCGCAAGCGAAGAAAAAGCAGCCAGCGGTGATTGCCGAAATCAAAAAGGCTTCACCGAGCAAAGGCGTGATCCGCGAGAATTTTGTTCCGGCCGACATCGCCAAAAGCTACGAGAAGGGCGGGGCGACCTGTCTGTCCGTGCTGACCGACATCGATTACTTCCAGGGCGCCGATGCTTATCTGCAACAGGCGCGTGCCGCGTGCAGTCTGCCGGTGATCCGCAAGGACTTCATGATCGATCCGTACCAGATCGTCGAAGCCCGCGCGTTGGGCGCCGACTGCGTGCTGTTGATCGTCTCCGCCCTGGATGACGTGAAAATGGCCGAGCTGGCCGCTGTCGCCAAAAGCGTCCGTCTCGATGTGTTGGTTGAAGTGCACGACGGCGATGAGCTGGAGCGCGCGTTGAAAACCCTCGACACGCCGTTGGTCGGGGTCAACAACCGTAACCTGCACACCTTCGACGTCAGCCTCGAAGTGACGCTCGACCTGTTGCCGCGTATTCCGCGCGACCGGTTGGTGATCACCGAGAGCGGAATCCTCAACCGTGCCGATGTCGAGCTGATGGAAATCAGCGACGTGTATTCGTTCCTGGTCGGCGAAGCGTTCATGCGCGCGGAAAACCCGGGCACTGAACTGCAGCGCCTGTTCTTCCCGGAGCGTGGCACCTCGATCAGCGGTTCGACCCTGGACTGATATTCTTTCAGACCGAGTCGACGCCATCGCGAGCAGGCTCACTCCTACACTTGGAATGCGTTCCCCTTGTAGGAGTGAGCCTGCTCGCGAAGGGGCCATCGAAACCGCTGAAGATTCTTATGTTGCCGGAGCCTGTTATGTCGCTGCCAACCCCCCTGACCATCGAAGCAGGCCTCAAAGCCGAGCAAGACTTGCTGGCCTCGGTCTGCGCTGGCGACTCCGAATTCGGCCTTCTCTTCTGGCAACCGAGCGATCGCGCGTTGGTCATGCCACGCCGCCTCAATCGCCTGTCCGCATTCGACCACGCCTGCGATGTCTCCGCAGCCGCCGGCTGGCCAGTCCTGCTGCGTGAAACCGGCGGCGAACCCGTCCCGCAATCCGCCGCCACCATCAACATCGCGTTGGTTTACGCACCACCGCGCAGCGAAGGCGATCTGAACCGCATCGAAACCGGTTACCGCCGTCTCTGCGATCCGATCTGCCAGTTGCTCGATGAGTTGGGCGGCACGTCATCGTTAGGCGAAATCGACGGCGCATTCTGCGACGGCCGCTTCAACGTCAATCTCGACGGTCGCAAAATGGTCGGCACCGCCCAGCGCTGGCGCCAGAGTCAGGGCGGACAGCGTCCGGTCGGTCTGGTGCACGGGGCGATGCTGATGGATGACGAGCGCGAATCGATGGTTGCAGCGGTCAATCGCTTCAATGAAGCGTGCGGCCTGGAGCAGCGGGTGAGGGCGCAAAGCCACATCGCTTTGCATGAAAAATTCAACGCGCCACAGGCCTTGGCGCGTCTCGATGAGCTGTTTCGTCTGATGTTGGCGCAGATGTACGTTTAGCGCGTACCGAAGACCACCATGGTTTTGCCTTTCACATCGACCAGGTTGCGTTCCTCAAGATCCTTGAGCACGCGACCGACCATCTCCCGTGAACAGCCGACAATCCGGCCGATTTCCTGACGCGTCACCTTGATCTGCATGCCGTCCGGGTGGGTCATTGCGTCTGGCTGTTTGCACAACTCCAGCAGGCAACGCGCTACGCGACCGGTCACATCAAAGAACGCCAGATCGCCGACTTTGCGTGTGGTGTTGCGCAAGCGCTGTGCGATTTGTCCGCTGAGGACGTAAAGAATGTCCGGATCCTGCTGCGACAATTCGCGGAACTTGGTGTAGCTGATTTCCGCGATCTCGCATTCAACCTTGGCGCGCACCCAGGCGCTGCGTTCTTGCTCCTGCCCGGCCTGTTCGAACAGACCCAGTTCACCGAAGAAATCCCCGGCGTTCAGGTAGGCGATGATCATTTCGCGACCGTCGTCATCTTCGATCAGGATCGTCACCGAACCCTTGATGATGAAATACAACGTATCGGAACGGTCGCCGGCGCAGATGATGTTGCTCTTGGCCGCATGACGACGGCGCTGACAATGCATCAGCAGCTTGTCGAGGTTCTTGATTTTGGGTGTGGGGGTAATAGCAACCATGGTTGTATCCCGAAAAGACTGCACGGTGATGTTTGGTTTTTTTATGAGGCGCTGAAGGCGGTCGCTGCACAGCTGGCATGGGCGCCAGCGAATTGGCGCCAGCTTAACAGACACTTCGTCGCAAATTCGAGAAATTACCTACGTCGTAGACGCATCCGTCCTAGGAACGGCGCGCGCTGGCGGCACAATGCCCGTGCTAAGCTGGCGACCCTTTTTTCTACAGTGGAGTCTTGGCGATGAAGGCACGCATCCAATGGGCTGGCGAAGCCATGTTCCTCGGCGAATCCGGCAGCGGTCATGTCGTGGTGATGGACGGTCCGCCGGACGCCGGTGGTCGTAACCTGGGTGTTCGCCCGATGGAAATGCTCCTGCTCGGTGTGGGCGGTTGCAGCAATTTCGACGTGGTCAGCATTCTGAAGAAGTCGCGTCAGGCCGTGGAAAGCTGCGAAGCCTTCCTCGAAGCCGAGCGCGCGACTGAAGATCCGAAAGTGTTCACCAAGATTCACATGCATTTCGTGGTCAAGGGCCGTGGCTTGAAAGAAGCCCAGGTCAAACGCGCGATCGAACTGTCCGCCGAGAAATATTGCTCGGCCTCGATCATGCTCGGCGCCGCTGGCGTGGCCATCACCCACGATTACGAAATCGTCGAACTCGGTTGAAGCGACATTCAACTATCATAAAAGCAGTGCAGACTCTGGCGATCCCCCGCTGACGTCTGCATAATGCGCCACTTTTTTCAGGGCAGTGATCGGTCAACCGACGGATCATCCGCCTGAACAGATAACCAAAATCGCCATCGCGAAGAGGTGTTAACCGTCCTACGCAGGTGCGTCGTTCGCACTTGACGGGCATGCTTGATCACGCGGCTGCGCCGCATACATAGAGAGTTTTTAACGGTGAAAAGCAAACTCAAGCTCCACGGGTTCAATAACCTGACTAAGTCCTTGAGCGGCAACTTCTATGACATCTGCTACGCGGTAACCCCG
>NZ_JBIVMX010000051.1:0-39336 GCF_044753305.1 Pseudomonas sp. NPDC088429
CCGGCGGCGAACAGCAAATGCTCGCCATCGGTCGCGCGCTGATGAGCAAGCCGAAACTGCTGCTGCTCGACGAGCCGTCGCTGGGCCTGGCACCGATCATCATCCAGCAGATTTTCGACATCATCGAAATGCTGCGCAAGGACGGTGTGACGGTGTTCCTGGTCGAGCAGAACGCCAACCAGGCGCTGAAAATCGCTGATCGCGCGTACGTTCTGGAGAACGGCCGTGTGGTCATGCAAGGCACCGGTGAAGCGCTGCTGACCGACCCGAAAGTACGCGAGGCGTACCTCGGCGGTTGATGCATTTCGCCCAACAAAAAAACGGCCTTCGGGCCGTTTTTTTTATGCCTGAAATATATCTCCTGTAGGAGCAAAGCTTGCTCGCGAAGGCGGAGTGTCAGTATCAACCTCATCCCTGACCTACCGCTATCGCGAGCAAGCTTTGCTCCTACAGAAAGAGCGTTTGCCGTGAATTTCAAAAAGATTTAAGCCCCGCTGTAACGCATCGCCATGACCTTTCTCTAGAGGGTTAAGCAAGCGCAAAAACGCTTGTAAAAACCCTGACCGAAACTGGAGAAACACCATGACTGCTACCACCCGCACCCTGTCCGCTACCGCTTTGGTTCTGGCCCTCGGCTCTGCGCTGAGCATCGCTGCCGTTTCCACCGCCCATGCGGCCGATGACATGGAAAAATGCTTCGGCGTGGCCATGAAAGGCAAGAACGATTGCGCTGCAGGCGCCGGCACCACCTGCGCTGGCACCGCGAAAACCGACTACCAGGCCAACGCCTGGAAGCTCGTCCCTAAAGGCACCTGCGCCAAGACTGAAAGCAAAACCTCGCCGACCGGTTTCGGCCAGATGGAAGCTTTCAAAGCGAAGTCCTGATTCACGGCCTGCCTGAGTGACGATCATGTTCACACCTGACGACCATGCCCTCCCCCGCACTCAGGCAGCCCTCACCGGGCTCCCGCCCCGTGCGGGGCTGGGGCTCAAGACCGGGCACTTTCGTGAAGTGCTCGACACCCAACCGGACATCGGTTTCTTCGAAGTCCACGCCGAAAACTACATGGTGGCCGGCGGCCCGTTTCATCACTTTCTCGGTTTGATTCGCGAACAGTATCCGCTGTCGCTGCATGGCGTCGGCCTGTCCATCGGCAGCGAAGGCCCGCTGGATACTCAGCACCTGCAACGTCTGGCCGAGCTGATTGAGCGCTATCAACCACACTCCTTTTCCGAACATCTGGCCTGGTCGAGCCATGGCCCGGTGTTCCTCAATGACCTGCTGCCTTTGGCTTACGACGAGTCGACGCTGAACCGCGTCTGCGCGCACATCGATCAGGTGCAAAACACCCTTAAACGGCCAATGCTGCTGGAAAACCCGGCGACGTATCTGGCGTTTCAGCGCTCAACGTACGACGAGCCTGACTTCATCCACGAAGTGATCCGTCGCAGCGGCTGTGGGCTGTTGCTGGACGTCAACAATGTCTATGTGTCGTGCGTAAATCATCACCGTGATCCATTGGCGTATCTCGATGCGCTGCCCCTGAACGCGGTTGGCGAGATTCATCTGGCCGGGTTTGCCGAAGATTCCGACAGCCTGGGTGATCGCTTGCTGATTGACGATCACGGCGCGCCAATTGATCGGGCTGTGTGGGCCTTGTATTGGCAGACGCTGGATCGTATCGGGCCGATGGCAACCTTGATTGAACGCGACAATCAGGTGCCCGCGTTCAACACCTTGCTGGCCGAAGCGCAGCAGGCAGACGAAATGCTGCTGTGCGCCGGGAGTCGGCCATGAGCACGCAAAGCGAATTCAGCGCCGCGCTGCTCGATCTACGTCTGCCCTGCCCTGCCGGTTTGTGCAGCAGTAACGGCGCAGATCCCGCCAGTCGTTTCGCGGTGTACCGCAACAATGTGCAGAGCTCGTTGATCAACGCACTGGCGGACGGTTATCCGGTGGTTGCGCAACTGGTCGGCGAGGAATTTTTCCGCGCCATGGCGGCCATTTTCGTACAACAGCAGCCGCCGCAGAGTCCGTTGATGAGTCGCTATGGCGAAGCGTTTGCGGACTTTATCGACGCCTTCGAACCGGCATCGAGCGTGCCTTATCTGGCCGATGTCGCGCGCCTTGAGCATCTGCGCACGCAGGCCTATCACGCCGCCGACGCCGACCCCGTACGGCCAGAACAGATCACCGCAGCACTCGCCGCCCCGCAAGGCTTGAGCGATCTGTGCTTCACGCTTCATCCCTCCCTGCACCTGCTCGATTCCGCGTATGCCGTGGTTGCGATCTGGGCTGCACATCAGCAACAACCGTCACTTGAAGGCATCGAGATCCATCAGGCCCAGCACGCGCTGATCCTGCGCAACGGTCTGGAGGTTGAGGTGTACGCCATCGATCACGGCGCCAGCGTATTTATCCGCCATTTGATCAACGGCCAGCCGCTGCTGGCAGCTGCCGAAAACAGCCATGAATTCGATCTCAGCCAGACCCTGGCCTTGCTGATCGCGCGCAACGTCATCACCCACTTGAACAATAAGGTAACGCCATGAACAACCTGATCACTCGCGCCATTGCGCTGCTCGAGAGAATCCCCCAGAGCCTGATCGCTTTCATTGCGCGCTTCGCGATTGCAGCGGTGTTCTGGAAGTCCGGGCAGACCAAGATCGAGGGGCTGGCGATCGACCTCATCGACGGCACCTTTCAGCTTGGCTGGCCGCGTCTCGCTGATTCGACCATTCCGTTGTTCACCAGTGAATATCACGTGCCGCTGCTGTCGCCGGAGATCGCCGCGCACATGGCCGCGTTTGCCGAGCACTTCTTTCCGGTGCTGATTCTGGTTGGGTTTGCTACGCGCTTTTCGGCCATGGCGTTGCTGGGCATGACGTTGACCATTCAGCTGTTTGTGTACCCGGATGCTTACCCGACTCACGGTACGTGGGCGGCGGTGTTGTTGTATCTGATGGCGACCGGGCCGGGCAAGTTGTCGATCGATCACCTGATCGCCCACCGTTTTTCCTGCTAAACAGAGATCCCTGTAGGAGCTGCCGAAGGCTGCGATCTTTTGATCTTTCTTTTTCAAAATCAAAAGATCGCAGCCTTCGGCAGCTCCTACAGGGGATCGCCGTTAACGCTGGAGTCGATCCAGCGCCTCGCCGCTGCGTTTGAACCAGCCAATCAGATAGTCCGCCAGCACTTGCGTGCGCTTGGGCAACCCGCCCTGATACGGATGCACCAGGTACATCGGCATGCGCCGCGTCTGATAATCGCGCAGGATCCAGCGCAATCGACCGTCAGCCAATTCCGCTTGCAACAGATAGGAAGGCAATCGCGCGATACCGGCGCCGCTGAGCGCGGCTTTTTTCAGCAAGTTGTAGTGATTGCTGGCAAACGGCCCGGACACGCGTACTCGCAACAATTCGTGCTGCTGGTGATACAGCCATTCTTCGCGACCGCTGTAGTGGCTGTTGAGCAAGCAACGGTGCTCGGCCAGCGCTTGTGGTGTCGACGGTTCGCCGAATCGATCCAGATACGCGGGACTCGCACAGGTCATTTCCTGCCAGGCCAGCAACGGCTTGGCCACCAGTCGTTCGTCATTGGCCACTTCTGAACGGATCGCCAGATCAAAGCCATCGCGGGACAGATCGCGGTAGCTGTTGTTCAGCTCCAGCTCGATCTGCACCTCGGGATACTGCTGCGAAAACTCCAGCAACAATTCATCGAAAAACGTTTCCCCCAGCGACACTGGAACCGTCATACGCACCGGGCCGGCCATGTCGTCCTTCAACCGCGCCAATGCCTGACGGGCTTTTTCGACCTGGACTACAAGCGCCTGCGCCTGCGGCAATAACGCAGCGCCCGCCGCCGTCAGGCTCAGGCGTCGAGTGGTGCGTTGTAGCAACACCACGGAAAACTGCGCTTCGAGCTGACTGATGCGTTTGGACAACTGCCCCTTGCTGCAGCCCAATTGCTGCGCCGCCAAGGTGAAACTGCCGGCTTCGATCAACACGGCGAACGCCGCCAGATCATCCATTTCACTCATGGATTGTTTCCATTTGAAAACCAAAGGTTGCCTATTAGTGCGCTTATCCACAGAAAAAACCACTCTAGACTGAAACCTCGTTCACACACTTGAGGTACAGCTCGATGAAGATTCTGTTGATAGGCGCTCGCGGCACCATCGGTTCGGCCGTGGACAAAGAACTGTCGCAACGCCACGAAGTGATTCGTATCGGCCGCACCAGCGGTGATTTCCATGTGGATATCAGTGACTGCACGTCGATCCGCAAGCTGTTCGAGCAGACCGGCAAATTCGACGCACTGATCTGCGCCGCCGGTAACGTCACATTTGCGCCGCTGGGCGAGATGAGCGAAGACAGCTTCGCCCTCGGCCTGAAGGACAAGTTGATGGGCCAAGTGAATTTGCTGCTGATCGGCCGCGAATTCGCCAACGATGGCGCCTCGTTCACCTTCACTACTGGCGTGCTCAGCCACGATCCGATTCGCAGCGGTGCGTCGGCAGCGCTGGTCAACGGTGCGCTGGACAGCTTTGTGCGGGCAGCGGCCACTGAGTTGCCGCGTGGCCTGCGTGTTAACTCGATCAGCCCGACCGTGCTGCTGGAAGCGATGGGTAAATATGCGCCGTACTTCCGTGGCTATAAGCCGGTTCCTGCAGCGGATGTGGCGTTGGCCTACGCGAAAAGTGTTGAAGGGCTACAGACCGGGCAGACGTTTCACGTTGGATAAGATCAAGAGGTCGCAGCCTTCGGCAGCTCCTACAGGGGAGTGTCGGGGTTGCGATGTTTTGCATTTTGTCGGCGGGCGGCGTAACTCGGTGTAGGAGTTGCCGCAGGCTGCGATCTTTTGCATTTGACTGACAGGCTGCGTAACGTGGCGACACTTGTCTGGAGAGCCGAAGATGCGTGTTGCCCGTTCGTTAGTCCTTGTTGCCCTGCTGCCGTTGTTTGCGGCGTGCCAGTTGTTCGATGGCCCGCGTGAAAGTGCCTCGCACGTCGGGCAAACGCGGATGCAGGGGCAACTGACCGCCGCTGACGGCAAACTGGTGTTCCAGCCGTGTCAGGATCAGCGTCAACTGGTGGTCAACGACATCGGCGGCACCAGCGTGCTGCAAGAAGCCGCCACCCTCGCCGACGAGCAAGGCAAACTGTTCGCCGATGTTCGCGGCAAAGTCTCCGGTGATCGACTCGATCTGACTCAGCTGTATCGCGTCGAACGCTCCGGCACCGCGTGTGATGATCCGAATTTCAAACTGCTGATCCTGCGTGCCGCCGGCCATGGCCCGGAGTGGAACGTCAAGGTCAGCGGCAAAGGTATGGTCATCGACCGTGAAGGCCAGCCGCCACTCGCCGTGCCATACATTGAAGATCAATTGGGCGACGGTCGCTTCAATCTCAGCAGCGAAGCCAACAACCAGCGCGTTGAATTGTGGGTCGCGCCGCAGCGCTGCATCGACAGCAACACCGGCAGCGTGCAGCACATGAGCGCCGAGTTGCGTATCGACGGCAAGGTGCAGCGCGGTTGCGGGTATTTCGGCGGATCGCGCAACGACTGAGCGTTTTAGCCTCACCGGATCCGGCCTTTGCGGCTTATAATCGCGGCCTTCAAACGCCCTGGCGCAGTTGTGCGCCCCGCGAACCCGGATCCTCGCCATGTTACGAATCACTGAACTCAAGCTGCCAATCGACCATCCCGAAGAAGACCTGCGCCCTGCCATCGTGCAGCGTCTGGGCATCGCCAGCGATGATTTGCTCGATTTCACCTTGTTCAAGCGCAGCTACGACGCGCGTAAAAAGTCCTCCGAACTGTGCTTCATCTACACCATCGACCTCGAAGTGCGCGACGAGGCCAATGTGTTGGGCAAGTTCGCCGACGACCGTAACGTCAACGTGGCGCCGGATGTCAGCTACAAATTCGTCGGCGAAGCGCCAAGCGACCTGAGCCAGCGACCGATTGTTGTCGGTTTCGGCCCGTGCGGCATCTTCGCCGGCCTGCTGCTGGCGCAAATGGGCTTCAAGCCGATCGTCCTCGAACGCGGCACCGAAGTCCGCCAGCGCACCAAAGACACTTGGGGCCTGTGGCGGAAGAGCGTACTCAATCCCGAGTCCAACGTGCAGTTCGGTGAAGGCGGCGCGGGCACGTTCTCCGACGGCAAGCTGTACAGCCAGATCAAGGATCCGAAGTTCCTTGGCCGCAAAGTCCTGCACGAGTTCGTCAAGGCCGGCGCGCCGGAAGAAATTCTCTACGTCAGCAAACCGCACATCGGTACGTTCCGTCTGACCGGCATGGTTGAAAACATGCGCGAGCAGATCCGCGAACTGGGCGGCGAAGTGCGCTTCCAGGAACGCGTCACCGACGTGCTGATCGAAGACGGCCAACTGGTCGGCGTCGAACTGGCCAGCGGCGAAACCCTGCATTCGAAACACGTGGTTCTGGCCCTCGGCCACAGCGCCCGCGACACGTTCCGCATGCTGCACAGCCGTGGCGTGTTCATGGAAGCCAAGCCGTTCTCGGTGGGTTTCCGCATCGAACACCCGCAATCGCTGATCGACCGCGCGCGTCTGGGCAAATACGCCGGCCACCCGAAACTCGGTGCCGCCGACTACAAACTGGTGCACCACGCCAAGAACGGCCGTTCGGTCTACAGCTTCTGCATGTGCCCGGGCGGCACCGTGGTCGCGGCGACTTCCGAGCCGAACCGCGTGGTCACCAACGGCATGAGTCAGTACTCGCGTAACGAGCGCAACGCCAACTCCGGCATCGTCGTCGGCATCACCCCGGAAGTCGATTATCCGGGCGGCCCGCTGGCGGGGATCGAGTTGCAGGAACGCCTGGAATCCCACGCGTTCATCCTTGGCGGCAGCGATTACAAGGCGCCGGCGCAACTGGTTGGTGACTTCATCAACGACATTCCTTCGACCGAACTGGGCGAAGTCGAGCCGTCGTACAAACCGGGCGTGGCGCTGGGCGATCTGTCCCTGGCATTGCCGGAATTTGCGATTGAAGCGATTCGTGAAGCCTTGCCGGCGTTCGAGAAGCAGATTCGCGGTTACTCGCTGCACGATGCGGTGCTGACCGGGATCGAGACACGCACCTCGTCGCCGCTGCGCATTACGCGTAACGAAACGCTGCAGAGCATGAACGTGAAAGGCTTGTTCCCGGCGGGTGAAGGCGCGGGTTATGCCGGCGGGATTCTGTCGGCGGGTGTGGACGGGATTCGGATTGCCGAGGCCGTGGCACGCGACATCCTCGGCCTGACTGACTAATCAGCACTAGCTGACACAACACAAAACCCCTGTGGGAGAGGGCTTGCTCGCGAAAGCGTCGTTTCAGTCGATACATGTATCGCCTGACACACTGCCTTCGCGAGCAAGCCCGCTCCCACATTTGGTATTCGGTGTGTCAAATGTTGGCGCGTAGCACTGAGGTCGGCAGCGGTTCACCGCGCTCGGCACTCGCCGCCACCGCCTCAATCAACCCACTCAACTCATACCCCTGCGCCGTCAGCCAATCCTGATCGTAATACGTGTCGGCATACCGCTCGCCGCCATCGCACAGAATCGCCACGATCGACCCCGACTCCCCCGCCGCTTTCATCTGCTGCGCCGCCATCAACGCGCCGATCAGATTGGTGCCGCTCGACCCGCCAACATGCCGGCCCAGACGCTGCGCCAGATAATGCATGGCCGCCAGCGACAAGGCGTCCGGCACTTTGACCATCGCATCGATCACCTTGGGCAGAAACGACGCTTCCACCCGCGGCCGGCCAATGCCTTCAATCCGCGAGCCGCAATCCAGACGCAAAGTCGCATCGCCAGTCTGGTAGTAATCGAAGAACACCGAACGCTCGGCGTCGGCGCACAACACGCGAGTGCAATGCTGGCGATAGCGCACGTAACGACCAAGGGTCGCGGTGGTGCCGCCGGTGCCGGGGCTGGAAATCAGCCAGCTCGGTTCCGGGTGCGTCTCGAAACGCATCTGCTGGAAGATCGATTCAGCGATGTTGTTGTTCGCGCGCCAGTCGGTTGCGCGCTCGGCGTAGGTGAACTGGTCGATGAAGTGACCATCGTGTTCACGGGCCAGACGCTCGGATTCGGCGTAAATCTGCGTCGGATCTTTTACCAGATGGCTTTTGCCGCCATAGAACTCGATCTGGGCGATTTTTTCTTTCGAGGTGGTCGCCGGCATCACCGCAATGAACGGCAAACCGAGCATCCGCGCGAAATACGCTTCGGAAATCGCCGTCGAACCGCTCGACGCCTCGATCACCGGCGCGCCGGGTTTCAGCCAGCTGTTACACAGCGCATAAAGGAACAACGAACGGGCCAGGCGATGTTTGAGGCTGCCGGTCGGATGACTGGATTCATCCTTGAAGTACAGCTCGATGCCCGGAAAACCCGGCAGCGGCAAGGGGATCAGATGGGTGTCGGCGCTGCGCTGGAAGTCCGCTTCGATGATGCGGATGGCTTCGCGGGCCCACTGTCGTTTGTCGCTCATGGTCTGTGTTCTCGTTGAATCGGGCAGGAGATTAGCCTCCTGAAAAGGTTCGTACGTCAGATTAGGATTAATCCTATATTCCGCACAGATACAGCTGAGTCTCAATATGTCAGGCAACTGCTAGGCTCACCGTGGCTTGAGCCAGACAGCCTGTAACGACATATAACAAAAAAGAATATAACTTTTGTTTTAACAACTAACAGTACGGGTTAGGGTGTTCCACCTTTTTGACGATTCGATGGAGAGCGACCTTGCCTCTGCGTAGCACTTTCACGCGTTTCTTTCAGTTGGAAGCTGCCAGCGGTCTGTTATTGATCGCCGCGGCCATCCTGGCTCTGATTATCAACAACTCGCCACTGTCGTGGCTGTACACCGGCCTGCTCGACACCCCCGTGGTGGCGCAGATCGGTGCGTTGAAAATCGCTAAACCCCTGCTGCTGTGGATCAACGATGGCCTGATGGCGATGTTTTTCCTGCTCATCGGCCTGGAGGTGAAACGCGAGGTACTCGACGGTCAGCTGTCGAAGCCGTCGCAAATCGTCCTGCCCGGCGCCGCAGCCATCGGCGGCATGCTGGTGCCGGCGCTGATCTACTGGTTCCTCAACCGCGACAACCCTGAGGCCCTCAGCGGCTGGGCTATTCCGACCGCCACCGACATCGCCTTCGCCCTCGGCGTACTGGCCCTGCTCGGCAAGCGTGTACCGGTATCGTTAAAGCTTTTCCTGATGACGTTGGCGATCATCGATGACCTCGGCGCCATCGTCATCATCGCGATCTTCTACTCTGGCGAACTGTCGACCCTGTCGTTGGGCCTCGCGGCCGCGTGCATTGCGTCGCTGGTGGCGATGAACCGACTCGGGGTGGTCAAGCTCGGGCCGTACATGATCATCGGTCTGATCCTCTGGGTCTGCGTGCTCAAAAGCGGTGTCCACGCGACGCTGGCCGGCGTGACCCTGGCCTTCTGCATCCCGCTGCGCACGAAAAACGCCGAGCCGTCGCCACTGCTGACCCTCGAACATGCGCTACATCCGTGGGTCGCCTACGGCATCCTGCCGCTGTTCGCTTTCGCCAACGCCGGCCTGTCGCTGAGCGGCGTCACCGTTGAAAGCTTCACCCACGACGTACCGATGGGCATTGCGGTCGGCCTGCTGCTCGGTAAAACCGTCGGCGTCTTCGGCCTCACCTGGCTGGCCGTCAAAGTCGGCATCGCCGCCCTGCCCCAAGGCGCCAACTGGGGCCAGGTCATGGGCGTGGCGATCCTCTGCGGAATCGGCTTCACCATGAGCCTGTTCGTTGGCTCGCTGGCCTTTGAACCCGGCGTGAGCGACTACGCCGGGATGGATCGAATGGGCATTCTGACCGGCTCGATTCTGGCGGCGCTGATTGGTTATGCGGTGACGGCGGCGGCGAGTCGAAAGAACACCTTACAAAACGCCTGAGATACATCTTTCTAAAAAAATCAGAGCCCCTCTCTTATAGAGGGGCTTGGCTCTAAACCTTGCAAGTGTGCTATATCTTTCGTTGCCGCAGCACCTTTTCAGCAGCGACTTTCTGGAGTCATCCATGTCACGTAAAGCAGAAAAACGCCCAATGACGGACGATCAGATTTCCGTCCAGGAATCGCGGATTCCAGATATCGCTCTGAAGGCCTTCAACAACGCCTATAAGATGGCGCTCGCCAATGGCGCAGTGGTGCTCGTCGCTAAAGACGGCCAGTTGTTTGAAGTGACTGAGAAGACTTCCGTTGCACTGCGCTCAATCGGTACCTATGGAAATCTGAAAAGCGGCACTCGCCTGCACATCAACAAATCCTCAAAACAGGTCACTTCTTGAGCACACCCAGAATACGGATATTTGCGGGTCCGAACGGATCAGGAAAAAGTACTTTCAATCGACTGGTTCCCGCGCATTTGCTGGGAAACTACATAAATCCTGATGACATAGAACGGGCAATCAAAGATACCGGTTATTTTGATTTCACCTCCTACCGCATCGAGGCTCACAAGGAAGGCATTTTCGACTTCTTCCGTGAGCATGCCCTACTCAAGAAGTCTCCTCGTTCGTTAGCAAAGCTCGATACCCTTACGATTGATGGCGAACGCCTAAGCTTCGTCAATACGGAAATCGACTCCTATGTCGCATCCGCCCTCTCCGACTTCATACGTAGGTCTCTGATCAAGGAACGCATCAGTTTCACGTTCGAAACAGTCATGTCCTCCTCAGACAAAGTCAGCCTGCTCGCCGAAGCCCATCAGTCTGGCTACCGGGTTTACGTTTACTACGTCGCTACCGCTGATCCTCAGATCAACATTGCCAGGGTTGCCTATCGTGTGTCCCAAGGCGGACACAGCGTTCCTCCCGAAAAAATAGAAGCGCGATACTGGCGCTCTCTTGAGCTTTTGTCTGAAGCTATCCTGACCTCAAACCGGGCCTATATATTCGATAACTCGGATGAAGGTAGTGAAGGCTTGACGCAAATAGCAGAGATCACTGATGGCGAGCTGATTGAAATCAAATCAGACACCCAACCACCTTGGTTCAAAGAGTTCGTGCTCGACAAATTACTTTAGGTCGGTAGAACAGGCTTCTCTGTGGACTCATGGCTCTAAACCTCTTCAGATCAGTACCTCACTGACATACAGCGACTAATCCCCACCTCTTTAAAGACACGTCCTACAGCCACAATTTTCCCGCTTCGTTAACGTTGCCCAGTCCCTTGCGAGGGGCTGTCGATGGATGAACGAAAGGACGATCAGTGGCTGGCAACAAGGACATTCCCCGGGTTCCCAACCCACCGCAAGGCGACGGGCATCACGTCACCTATCGCTACATGACGGCCAGTGAACTGGCTGACCGCGACGCCAGACAAAATGCTTACGACGCCATGTTGGCCCGGCAGGAGGCTTTCGAGCGTGGTCGGGAAGTGGCGGCGAAAAAGGACGATGTCGTTCGGGCCGGCTGCGTATTCGCCAAGTCCTGCAAATTGCCGGACGCGATCATCGACTACACCAATCCTTCGGGGATGGTGCCGACTGACAGTTTGAAGGACTACGGTGAGCTGATTTTGCTGGGCGCGCGTGAGGCTGATGACAGCGGCGGCGTCCCGCTCAAGAAAATCGGTGCAACCGCCATTCCTGCCGGGTTTGGCAGTCTGGCGTTGGCGGGGTCGGTATTTGATGCCCTGCCCGCAGTGGTATCCAGTGCGGCCGTTGCGCCTTTGGTGGGTTTGGTCGCGCTGTTCATGCCATCGAGTCTTGACGACAGCGCGCTGTATACCGACGAGCAGTTGCGCGGACTTGAGCAGGCGCGAACTCGCGTTCGGCTGAGAATCGAACAACAGGCCGACGGCAGTCTGAAAGGTTACGGTTTCTACACCGGCAAGAATCGCGATTGGGAAATGGTTGATGTCGTGCAGTTCACCGCGCGAGGCAGCCAGTTTATTGCGGATCTGGGTGAAGGCGTCGAACTGATCTGGACGCCTGCTGTGGATGGCTCCGACATTCTCGGTATTCCGGCGCTGGAGGCTGCGCCGCAAGCGCCGCATATCTGGGTGTATCCACCGACGAAAGCGGCGGATGGGATTCTGGTTAATCCGGTTTATCCGCCGGAGTATCGGGATTTCATTTTGGTGTTTCCGGCTAATTCGGGTGTTAGGCCGGTATACATCGTAGTCAGCACATCATCACGTAAAGGCTTACCGTCCGCGGGGCATAGTTATCATAGGCCGCCAAAAGCAGAGGAAATCACTGCATTTCCCGGACTGATAAAGGTGCAGAAAAAGAATCCCATACAAGGAGGCGGAGGACTTCGGGAACGGTGGAAAGATGCGAAAGGTAGAAAAATCTACGAGTGGGACTCGATGCACGGAGAGTTGGAGGTTTACCGAGCAAGTGACGGAACTCACCTAGGCGCGTTTGACCCTTTTACAGGAGAGCGACGCGAAGATGCGAAAGATGAAAGAAGCATCAGAAAAAAATATTTGTGAGGTTGATGATGGGATTAAAACTGAGGCTGGAGTGGTACGACAAGCAAACTGATTTGTGCGAAGGCGAAGAGTATTCCAAGGATTTAGGCGATGATGAGGGCGTTTTGAATGCCTTGGGGATACCGGTGGAAAACAACATAAACAATGGCGGTTTCAATGTTTTCGAAGAATGGATTCCAATCATTCAGCCGTATTTTCAACATGGCATCGTCTTCAAAACTTACGATTATCAGATCTCTTTTGACTACAGCGATGTCTGGTGATGGTCTCTTATGATTTATAGGATTGAAGCATTCGATAGGAGAACAGAGTTTCTCGTTTTTGAAGAAGACCTGCCTAGCGGATGCGACGAGAACCTGGCTGCCATCATGAATTGGTCTTGTAAGCAGGAAGGCTGGGAGGGTTACGATCTTTCAAATGATCAGCTTGCCGCGCTGGAGAAACTGCTGGGAAGGAATGTCTTCGATCCGAAGTACACCTTCCAACTGACGTGCAATGGACGTTGAAGCACAATAAAGAAAAACCCCGACCAGTCACCTGATCGGGGTTTTCTTCAACGACTCGCTATCGCTTAATGCGAAACGCGGCTCGTCCCGCCAACAGTCGAAATCCGTACCCGCTCGCCAACACGGAACACTTCGTTCTCCTGAACCTGCTGCACGTAGGCGCGCATGCTGCCGTCGTCTTCACGTACGGTGATTTCCACACCCTGAGTACGGGTCAAACCTTCTTCCGTCGCCGAACCAATCAAACCGCCCGCCACCGCACCGATGACCGCTGCAACGATGCTGCCCTTGCCGCCGCCAATGGCGCTGCCGCCGACGCCGCCGACTGCTGCTCCGGCGAGGCCGCCGATCGGGGTTTTGGTGCCTTCGATTTTGACCGGGCGCAGGGATTCGATGGTGCCCATGCGAATCGTCTGCACGCGACGCGCTTCGTCACGGGAGTAGGAGTCACCGGTCAGGCTCGATTGGCAGCCGGTAAGCAACATCGCCATCGTGGAAAAGGAAGCAACCAGCAGAACAGACTTACGCATAGCATCAACTCCAAAAGAACATATATTCATTAAACTCCGCTGCTTGACGCCTGTCACGGCGCAGCCCGGACAAATTTGCTTTCATTCAGGCGAGGTACAGACGCCTGCACGTTTCCTTCTAGAGCCCTACAGTAGCGCCAAATGACGGATCCTGCGCCACCGCCCCCAAGGATTTTCATGGATTACTTCATCATAGTCGTCACCACGCTCGCCGGGCTGTACTTCCATTGGTGGCTGTACGTACGGATCAAACGCTGGATGGATCGCGACCTGGCGCTGTCGCTGGCCGGCAAGGATGAAGGTAAACGCGCCTACATGCTCGAGCAACTGGCGAGCGCTCGGGCGCAGAAGATCAAGCGCCGCGATCTGCCGCAGTGGCTCATTGCCGCTGCGGCAAGCTATCTCGCTCGGTAGACTGCTTAAGGTGCCAGACGTTCAACAGACCATTGGCCGGTCTGCAGACGGTAGTTGAGGCGATCGTGCAGACGGCTCGGACGGCCCTGCCAGAATTCGATGCGCTCAGGCAGCAAGCGGTAACCGCCCCAGTGTTGCGGGCAATCTGGCTGGCTGTCGGAGAAACGTTGTTCAGTCGCTCTAAGCAGGTCTTCCAGCTCACCACGACCGTTGATCACCCGGCTTTGCGGCGACGCCCAGGCACCGAGACGACTGCCCAGCGGACGCACTTGATAATACGCATCGGATTCTTCCGGCGTGACCTTCACGACGCGCCCTTCGATGCGCACCTGGCGCTCAAGGGTCGGCCAGAAGAACGTCATGGCGGCATACGGATTCGCCGCCAGATGCTGGCCCTTGGCGCTTTCGTAATTGGTGAAGAAGGTGAAGCCCTGCGCGTCCAGGCCCTTGAGTAGCAGAATGCGGCAATGCGGACGGCCGTCCGCATCAACCGTGGCCAGGGTCATGGCGTTGGCTTCCACCGGTGCCTGCTCGGTTTTCACCGCGTCGGCGAACCACTGGTGGAACAGCGCAAACGGCTCGGCCGGGGCTTGCGCCTCGGACAAACCATCCCGGGTGTAATCACGACGCATATCTGCCAGAGCCTGGGTCATGGCGCATTCCTTTCGTTAGCGAATCACTTTTTGGTGGTATCGGTCGCCGCGACTTTCTTGTCGGTGGTCGACGCTTTGGCTGGCGTGGTTTTCTTCGCCGGGGCCTTGGCCGGGGCTTTTTTCGCAGGCGCTTTGGCAGCGGCTTTTTTCGCCGGGGCTTTTTTGGTGGCCGGTACAGCGGCTTTCTTCGCGGCCGGAGCCGGAGTTACCGGTTTGGCCACTGGCTTGACGTCTTGCGCCGCCACCATGGTGACGGGTTTCGGTGCTGGCATGTTGTACTTGCTCAGCAGGGCAATCATGGTGTTTTGCGGAGTGACCAGCATCTCGACGCGACGGTTCAGGGCGCGACCTTCAACGCTGTCGTTGGCCGCACGCGGTGCTTCGGAACCCATGCCGCGCAACATCAGACGATCACGCTGCAAACCGCTGAGGCGGAAAATCGCCGCGATGGCTTGTGCACGCTCCTGGCTCAGCTTGACGTTGGCTGGCGCGGAACCGCTGGTGTCGCTGTGACCGAGTACCAGCACAGCGGTTTTCGGATCGGCTTCGAGGATTTTAGCCACGCGAGTGAACGGGCCAAGGGTGACCGGCAACAGCATGGCCGGGCGATCCGGGTTGAACGAACCTTCTACCGGTGCGGTAACGACCAAGACGTTTTCACGGCGCTCGAGTTGCAGGTTGCTGTCCTTGACCGCTTCGCGCAGGCGCGGCTCGTAATCGTCGAGCCAGGCCTGGGTCACTTTCGGATCTGGCATCGGCACGGCTTTAGGGGTTTGATCGTCCTTGGCGCCGAACGGCCACCACCACTTAGCGCCCGAATCGGCATCAGCCTTGGCCACGGCGACCGGTTTTTTCGCTTCAGGCGCGACTTCGGCCTTCATGTCAGCCTTGACGGCTTCGTCATCGGAACCGAACGGCCAGTACCAAGGGTTGCTGCTTTCAGACTTGGCAACCGGCGCGGTTGCGGCAGGTTTCAACGGGGCTGGAGCTGGCTCTTTGGCCGCGACTTTGTCGGAGGAACCGAACGGCCACCAGGTGCTGGCGCCTTCCGCATCGTTCTTTGGGGTCTGTGCGCAACCGGTGATCGCTACACACAGGGCCAGGGCGAGGGTCTTTTTAGATGACATTGAAAATCCACAAAATAAAGTAATGAAAAATCAGAGCACTTTCGCCCGGATAAACTGTCGCTTTGAATCGAAAAATTGCACGAGGTTCCGATGCAGAGACCTCGGGTGTTGCTTTATAGACAAGTGGCAAGCACCCGCGCGAGCTTCTGCGCGCGCGGATCCATCAAAACGTAAGGCCCAAGGGTATTTGTCACAAAACCAAACGCGACATCGTGCTCAGGGTCAGCAAAACCGATCGATCCGCCCGCGCCCGGATGGCCGAACGCCCGTGGGCCGAGGCCGTAGGTGGCGTTAGGCACATCGGGTTGGTCGAGCATGCAGCCCAGACCAAAACGGGTGCGGGTCAGCAGGGTTTTGTCTTCACCGAGGCTGTGTTCGCGGGTCAGCTCTTCGAGCATGTCGCTTTCCAACAGGCTGCCGTCGAGCAACCCGGCATAGAAGCCGGCGAGGCTGCGCGCATTGCCGTGACCATTGGCCGCCGGTTGCTGCATGCGTCGCCATTCCGGTTTGTTGGTGCTGGTGAGCACCGACGGCGGATTGGTAAAGGCGCGGGTGCTCATGGCGGTCGGTTCACGCATAGTCACTTGCAGCAGACGTTGCGCGGCGGCATCGCCGGGATTGCCTTTGCCGCGCGCAATATGCGCCACGCGATGGAATTCTTCGTCAGCCAGACCCACGTGGAAATCCAGCCCCAACGGCTTGGCCACGCGGGCGACAATCGATTCGCCCGGGCCGCGACCGTCGGCACGTCGCAGCAATTCGCCGATCAGCCAGCCATAAGTGATTGCCGCGTAACCGTGGCCGGTACCCGGCGTCCACCATGGCGTTTCCGCCGCGAGGGCGTCGACCATGGTTCGCCAGTCGTACAGGGCTTCCGGCGCCAGCAATTCTCGCAGTGCCGGAAGACCGGCCTGGTGGCAAAGCAATTGGCGCAGGGTGATGGATTCTTTGCCGGCGGCGGCAAATTCCGGCCAGTAGCGGGCGACCGGCACATCGAGTTGCAACTTGCCTTCGGCGACCAGTTGCAGCGCGGTGACGGCGGTGAAGGTTTTGGTGCAGGAGAACAGGTTGGCGATGGTGTCGCTGTGCCAGGCTTCGGCGCCGTCCTTGTCGGCGGTACCTGACCAGAGGTCGAGGACGGTTTCTCCGCCGACCTGAATGCACAAGGCTGCGCCGCGTTCCTGGGGATCGTCGAACAGCGCGGCGAAAGCATCGCGCACCGCTTCGAATTGAAGCTCGTAATGTCCCTGAATCTGCACCCGCAACTCCCCCGCGAAAACGCTCTACAAAGTGGCCCGCATTGTTCCAGCCCTTGAGGGATTTGGGAACAGCTGCGGGCTAGACGGTTAAAAAGCCAAATCAAAAGATCGCAGCCTGCGGCAGCTCCTACATGGGATTGCGTTCCTTTGTAGGAGCTGCCGAAGGCTGCGATCTTTTAGCGTTTCAAACCTTAATGACCATTCCCCGAATGCCCACCCGCATGCCCTGCCCCGGCGCCCTTACCGGCCTCGCCTTTGCGGCCACCTTCCGCTTCATGCACCGGCGCTTTCTGCGCCTGCTGACCCAACTGATCCATCGCCTGCAAATTGCTCTTGCGCACGGTTTCAACAAAGCCCTGATAGGGCAGATCGGTCACGCCCACCAGACCAAAGTGACCATTCTCGCCATCGAGCAGACGCCCGGTCACCGGTTGATCCAGATACTGGAACCAATGCACGCCGACGATCGACGGTTCATTCAGCGCTTGTTTGAGGAAATTGGCATATGCCGGCCCGCGATCTTCTTCCTTGCTCAGTTGCGTCACGCCACCCCAGAACGGGCCACGATCAGCCGAGCCAAAGTTGAATTCGGTGATCAGCACCGGTTTGTCCAACGCCCCCAGCGCGGCAAAGTCATAGCCATCCTGCGGCTTGAGCGTGTACATGTTGAAGCTCAGCACATCGCAATACTGCGCGCAGGACGCCACGGCTTCCGGGGTGCTGGTGGCGAAGCGACCGCCCAAAAGCATCTGGTTGGGCGCGTGCCATTTCAGCGAATCGGAGATGGTCTTGAAGTAGGTGTCGGCGAAGACTTTCTGGAAATATTTGAAGTCGGCCTCGATTTCCGGGTGCTCGGGGTTCGGCAGTGGCGGCACGAAACCCGGGTCTTCCATCAATTCCCACGCCGGCAGATCAATGCCCCACGCCTTCGACAGGCCCGCCTGGTTGCGATACTTGTCGCGCAATTGCTTGAGAAACGCACGTTTGGCCGGCACGTCGGTGGTCATTTTCAACGTACCGTAGGCCAGCGCGTAACGGGATTTCGCATCGTCGCCCGGACCCGCCCAGGCCAGTTCGTTGTCGGCGTAATAGCCGATCAACCATGGATCGTCGCGGTGATCGCGAGCAGCGATGGCCACGGCACGCTCGGTGGCCATGGCGAAACGCGGGTCGAACGGATCGGGCATGCCGCCCCACCAGTCGCTGCCGGTGCTGATGCTGGTGTAATCGCCGACGATCGACAGCGGCAAGGTGTACGGCACGCGCTCGGCTTCACTCAGCGAATCGGCACTCCAGTTGCCGACCGTGTTGAAGCCCCAGGCTTGCAGGCGATCGAGCGTGTGGTTGGCCCACTGTTGCTCATCAATAGTTGCTTTGCACGGCGCGGCAGCCTTTTCAGTGGCCACTTGCACGGTTTCAGTCTTGGCCGCTTCGGCGACGCCTGACTTCGGCTCTGCCGGCACAGCAGCAGGTTTTGCGGCTTCAGCGGCGGCGGTTTCAGTGGCTTCAGCCTTCGCCGCTTCAGCGACCCCGGATTTGCCTTCGCTGTCCGCTTTGCACGGTTCACCGTACACACGCTGCAAGTTGGCGCCGTAGAAATCGTACCAGCGGCCGTTGCCGTAGCCTCGACCTTGATCAACACCATTGCCGCCACGGTTGTCGCCTTCACCGAAATGATTAGCTAATGGCTCATCCGGTTTCGGCAAGGATTCGAACATGAACTCGCGACCTGTCACGTACGTCTGGCTGACGTCGGGGCTGACGGTGTTGACGCCGAGGGAGTAGAACGGATGCCCCTCAGGCGTGACCAGATACCAACGACCGTCACGTTTTTCGGTGCGGAAGAAGCCGCTGGCCTTGAACGCCGGGCCTTTGTTCCAGCCACCAAACTTGTCCAGCGAGGACTTCTCGCGCTCGGCCAGCCAGGTTTTCAGCTGTAGCTGTTCCTTGGCGGCGGCGGATTTCAGTTGTTCGTCGTTGGCGATTTTTTCCGGCCATTTGCTGCGCGTCGATTGCCCGTAAGCGTCGACCAGATTGCCGTACACCGCTTGGCTGACCGACTCGCCGTCCTGCACGCCGAAACGCTCAAGCAGCAAGCTCTGCGCGACTTTCGGCTGATCCATCGACAGACTCACCGATACCACTTGGCTGCGATCAATCTCACCGCTGCTCGCGGCCAGCAAAATGCGCTGACCGTCGACGGTCATCGGCATCGGCGGCCCGGCTTTCATGCCTTGGCTCAGCGGCGTCGATGCCACCAGCGGCACCAGCAAGGTCTGCGCAGGGCCGGCCGGCAGGTCGACGCGGCTGACCAGTGTGCGGCCGTCATTGCTCTGGATTTGCACATAGACCGTCACGGCCCAGTTCATCGCGCTCTGCAGACGCAGGCTCATCATGCCCGACTGCGACCAGTCCCAGGCACCGGTCTGCGGGGTCAGACGCAGGGTCGGACGGGCCACCGGGTTGAACGTCACCCGGCGCAGCACTTCGCCTTCTGCGGTTTGCTCAGCGTTGGCTTGCGGCAGATCGGCGTTTTCGGTGGTGACTTTGACCACGTCCGCCGGGCGGACAAAGTTGAACAGGGTCTGCTGACCGGCAGGCGCTGCCAGCAGAGGGGCAGCGAAGATCAAGGCGAAAACGGCAGGCAGCGAACGGCGGATCATAAGAACGGAGTTCTCCCTAACGACCAATAATGGCCAATGGAAAAGCGATGGCAGAGAGATAGACAACACGGCGGGCAAAACTGCCCACCGATGTCTCAGGATATTTCACGACGGAAGGGCGGCAACGCATTGAGGATCGCCTTGCCGTAGCGCTGAGTGACCAGGCGCCGATCCAGCAAGGTGATGGTGCCGCGGTCTTCTTCGGTACGCAGCAGACGACCGCAGGCCTGAACCAGTTTCAGCGAGGCGTCGGGCACCGAGATTTCCATGAACGGATTACCGCCACGGGCTTCGATCCATTCCGACAGCGCCGCTTCGACCGGATCGTCCGGCACCGAGAACGGAATCTTGGCGATCACCACGTGCTCGCAGTAAGCACCCGGCAAGTCGACGCCTTCGGCAAAACTGGCGAGACCGAACAGCACGCTGGAATCACCGCCATCGACGCGCGCCTTGTGCTTGTTCAGGGTTTCCTGTTTCGACAGGTTACCTTGAATGAACACTTGCTTGCGCCAGTCGCGGTCGAGGCCGTCGAACACGTCCTGCATCTGTTTGCGCGAAGAGAACAGCACTAGCGTGCCGCGTGAGCCTTCGACCAGATCCGGCAGATCACGAATGATCGCGGCGGTGTGCGCGGGAGCATCGCGCGGATCGGCTTTCAGATCCGGCACTCGCAGCACGCCGGCATCAGCGTGATGGAACGGGCTCGGCACCACGGCGGTGACGGCTTTTTTCGGCAAACCGGCGCGCATGCGGAAGCGGTCAAAAGTGCCCAGCGCGGTCAGGGTCGCCGAGGTGACGAGGCAACCGTAGGCGACGTTCCACAAGCTGCGGCGCAAAGTTTCGGCGGCCAGAATCGGGCTGGCGTTGACCTCGATGTCGAACAGCGAACCGCTTTCAGCCAAAGTCAGCCAACGCGCCATCGGCGGGCTGTCTTCCGGGTCTTCGGCGGTGAAGGCTGTCCACAATTCCCAGTTGCCGGATGCACGGGACAACAGGCTGCCAAACAGCGGATACCACTCTTCCGCCTGATTGCTGGCGATACCAATGTTGACCTCGCCGTCCATGCCTTCCTTGAGCAGGTCGGTCAGACGGGTGAACAGATCGTTGAGACGCGAGAAGCCTTTCTTCAGCTCGATGCCCATTTCGCGCATGTGCTCGGGAATCACCCCGGCGACGAAACGATGGCGCGGCCGCTCACGGCCCTCGACGTCTTCGCCGGGTTTGAAATCGGCGACCTGTTCGCAGGCGCTGAACATGAACTGCTGCTGCGCCTTAATCTCCCGCGCCAGCTCCGGCACTTGCTCGATCAACTTGCCGAGATCGCCCGGCAGCGGATGCTGGGCCAGCAGTTTAGTGAGGTTCTTCGCGGTGGTTTCCAGCCAGTCGGCGGTGGAGCGCAGACGCGTGTAATGGGCGAAGTGGCCGATAGCCTTGTCCGGCAGGTGGTGACCTTCGTCGAACACGTAAATGGTGTCACGCGGATCGGGAAGCACCGCGCCGCCGCCCAATGCCAGGTCAGCCAACACCATGTCGTGGTTGGTGACGATCACGTCGACCTTGCCCATGCCTTCGCGGGCCTTATAGAAGGCGCACTGGCCGAAGTTCGGGCAATGACGGTTGGTGCACTGACTGTGATCGGTGGTCAGACGCGCCCAATCGGCATCTTCCAGCGCATTCGGCCAGCTGTCGCGGTCGCCGTCCCACTTATTGCCGGCGAGTTTCTCGATCATGCTGGTGAACAGCTTCTGACTGGCCTCGTCGACCTCGATCTTGAAGCCTTCTTCTTCGAACAGCTGGGCAGTGGCGGTTTGCGCGTGGCCTTCCTGCAAGAGCATGTCGAGCTTGGACAGGCACATGTAGCGGCCACGGCCCTTGGCCAGGGCGAAAGTGAAATTCAGCCCGCTGTTGCGCATCAGGTCGGGCAAATCCTTGTAGACGATCTGCTCTTGCAGCGCGACGGTCGCCGTGGCGATGACCAGACGCTTGCCGGCGGCTTTGGCCGTGGGGATCGCCGCCATGCTGTAGGCCACGGTCTTGCCGGTACCGGTGCCGGCTTCCACCGCAACAATTGCGGGGTCGCCACTGCGCCGGCCTTCGTCGTCGGTGTCGATATCCCCGAGGACTTTGGCGATTTCAGCGATCATCAGGCGCTGGCCGTAACGCGGCTTGAGGCTCTTGGCTTCAAGAAAACGCGAGTAGGCGCCCTGGATCGTGGTTTTGAGTTCAGTGCTGATCATTGAGTGTCGGGCGCAAAAAACGCTGGATAAATTTTCAGTGGTTTGGATCGGCGGCTATCATACCCCGCGAATCGATCCTGCGCAGAACGGAGTAACCCAATGACACTTTTTAGCCTCGTCTACCCCCTGCATGTCCTGTCCGCCCTGGTATGGGTCGGCGGCATGTTTTTCGCTTGGATGGTCTTGCGCCCCGCGGCCGTGAAGGCCCTCGACGGCCCCGCCCGGCTGACCTTGTGGGTGGAAGTGTTTCAAGGTTTTTTCCGCTGGATTTGGGTCGCGGTGATCTTGTTGCCGATCAGCGGTGTGGGCATGCTGCATCTGCTGCAGGTCGGGTTTGAAACCGCGCCGAAATATGTGCAGGTGATGATCGGGTTGTACGTGGTGATGACGGCGCTGTTTATCCGCATTCAGGGGCTGATGCTGCCGGAATTGCGCACGGCGGTGGATGCGAAGGACTGGCCGACGGGTGCGGCGGTGTTGGGGCGGATTCGGCGGGTGGTGGGGCTTAATCTGATTGTCGGGTTGGTGCTGGTGGCGATAGCGGCGGCGAGGCCGTGATCGTTCCCACGCTCTGCGTGGGAATGCCGCAAAGGACGCTCCGCGTCCAGTGACGCGGAGCGTCACTGGCTGTGTTCCCACGCAGAGCGTGGGAACACAGCCATGGATAGCGTGAGTCACCTCGGTCAGCCCCCTCTCCCTCCGGGAGAGGGCTAGTGAGGGTCTGCTTTTACAGGCGCTGAACAGTCACAGCCCCCGCCGCCCCCACTGGCCCAGGCTGTCCATCCGCCCCGGCCTTGCCGTTCTTGCCGCCATCGGCGCGATACACCAGGCAGCCCTTGGACTTGCCGCCCTTGCCTGCCTTGCCGCCGACACCCGCCGGGCCACCGTTGCCACCGGTCACATTGACCTTGATCAGTTCAGCCGGAAATTCACGCGGCACTTCCAGTCGCACCAGCGCACCCGGTGCACCCGGCTGGCCGTCAGCGCCGTCACTGCCATCAAAACCGTGGCCGGCCGAACCATAAGTGCAGCCCGGGTCTTCACCGTTGCCGCCATCCAGACCCACAAACCCCGGCGCACCGGTGCCGCCACGGGCATCGACCAACAGTTGCGGCGCGTTCAACGCTTTGAATTGCAGATTCAGATTGCGCCCCGCACGCGCGGCTTTTTCATAAGTACCAGGAGCACCGCGTGCGGTGATCTGGCTGCCTTCGCTGAGTTCAGCGCGCGCCACTTTCATCTCCAGCGCCTGTTCGGCCGGGACGATGGCGATGCGTGCTTCATGACCCAGACGCAATTCGCCCACGGTCAGTTCGGTCACGTTCGATGGAATCAGCAACGTGCCGTAATCAGCCACGTCCAGACGTTCAAGTTGCAAGGTGCTGGTGGTGTTGGGCAGGCGCATCAGCGAGTTGGTTTCAACCGTCACCACTTGGGCGCAGGCCAAAGGGCTGATGAATGCAGCGAGCAGGCAAAGTTTACGCATGGGAAGAAGCCTCCGGAGCGGCCGGGGCCGGGATGGTTTGCAGATGGAATACGCCGAACAACAGGATGCGGCCACGGTCACGCCAAGGGTGCGGACGCCCCTTGAGGCTGCGATTGCACAGCAGCACTTCGAGCACGTGGATCAGCAACAACAGACCGCCAGCCAGATTGACCAGCAGGTGCAGCGGATGAACGAATGGCACCAGTTGATTGGCCAGCACCACGCAGCAGAACAGCAGGGTCAACAACCGCCCCAGCCCCCAGAACACTTTCATACGCTCCCCCGTGTTGCGAATTATTCTTTGGACGCACAGTAACGGCTTCTGCGGGGGATAAGCCAGAGGGGAAAAGAAAAAATCCAGACAAGTCGCCAAATGGCCGCCGGGTCAACGATGATCGAAGCCCGGCGGCTCTAGCCTGCGCCCTACAGACGCGTCCTAACGATTGATGTGCAATTCCACGCGCCGGTTTTTCGCGCGGCCCTCATCGGTTGCGTTGTCAGCCACCGGTTCACTCTCGCCACGTCCTTCACTGGTGAGTTTGTTCGGCGACAGACCCTGGCTCAGCAAATACGAGGCGACACTGCTGGCGCGACGTTCCGACAGCGCCTGGTTGTAAGCGTCCGAACCTTTGCTGTCGGTATGACCGATGACCTTGATGCTCACCACGTCGGCATTACGCAGTTTGTCCATCAGCGTATCGAGCTGGGCTTTGGCCGAAGGCGTCAGGTCAGACTTGTCGAAATCGAACAAGACATCGCCGGCATCACTGAGGGTGATGACTTCCGTTTGCGGCACAGGCTCCGGTGTCTTTTCGGTGACCGGATATTGCGGCAACGGGCAGCCACGGTGATCGACCGGGGTATTGGCCGGCGTATCGGGGCAACGGTCGCGGCGGTCGAACACGCCATCGTCGTCTTCATCGCCATCCTGGGCGTAACAGATCAGTCCGCCGGCAAGAATCCCCAGCGCTGCGCCGCCACCGGCCCAGCCGCCACTTTCAATGGCGCCAAGACCGCCACCGACCAAGCCGCCAAGAAGGCTGCAGACCGGCCACGTACGTTGATTGAGGGGTGCAGTGCCATCGCTGTGCGTGGCGCAACCGGTGAGCAAACTGCCTAGCAGCAGAACCGGCAAGACGGACCTTGAGAAAACACTCATTTGAAAGCTCCTGTGTCACCGGCCCATACCGGTTACACAGGAGTAAAGACCCGCATCCGCGACTGCACAAGCCGCGGATGCGAGGGGGCTAGCGTTGGATTTTGATTTCGGTGCGACGGTTTTGCGCGCGACCGTCTGCCGTTTTGTTGTCAGCGACCGGCTGGCTTTCACCCAGACCCGACACCGAAACGAAGCTGGCACGTGGCACGCCCTGCTGGATCAGGTACTCCACCACCGAGTGCGCACGGCGATCCGACAGTTTTTTGTTGTAGGCATCGCTGCCCACGCTGTCGGTGTGACCAGTGACGGTCAGTTGTGCAGTCGAGGATTCCTGTTTCAGGCGCGTCGCGACTTTATCGAGCACCTGTTTGTCAGGGCTGGTCAGTGTGGCTTTGTCGAACTGGAAGTGCACATCACGAATAACGATGGTTTCTTCTTTGACCACTACCGCTTCTTCAACCACGGGTGCTGGAGCCGGTGGTGGGCAGCCGTCAGCATCGACCTGCACGCCTTTTGGAGTGCCCGGGCACTTATCGCGGCTGTCCGGCACACCATCGCCGTCTTCGTCGCCATCACCGTGTACCCAGCAATACGCCGCTGCCGTACCGCCTACGATCAGCGCGCCGTAGCCCGCCCACGCCGAACTTTCCGTCGCGCCAAGACCGGCCCCGACGACACCACCGACCGCCGCACAGGTCGGCCAGTCGGTTTTCTGCAAACCTGCGCAACCCGTCAACACACTGGTTAGCAGAATCAAAGGTAATGCTGTCCGCACTATGCTCATCTGGTTTTCTCCTGAGGGATCGGCTTGAAACCGATTCAGGGAGTAAAGACCGGAGTTTTAATCTCCGCCAGCAATAGGCCACTGCTGTTTGCGACCGTGTTCACAGGACTTCGCCGCAATTGCCGCAAAGTCGCGGGACAGGGCTCTTTGCGGGCGTGATCAGGCAGGCTAGTCTTGGCGGTCTGATTGAGGAGCTTCGATGAACGTCGCCATTTCTTCCCGCACGCCGCAACAGGCGTTGGCCGCTTTGCTGGATCGCTACGCGCCGGCGCGTTTGCTGTTGATCGGCGCCAGCGAATTCCCGGCCCTGACTGCTTTCAAGGAGGCGCACCCGGATTCCGTTGTCGCCCACGCCGCCCCCGGTGCTTTGCCCGCCGAACTGGCTGCGCAGCGTTTTGATCTGGCGCTGGTGGTCGATTGCCTGGAACATTTGCCCAAGCGCAACGGCCTGAATCTGTTGGGCGGGATTCGAAATTTAAATGCCAGCCGCATCGCGGTACTGGCAGATCTGTCGGCTTGCGGCTGGCAGGAAACCGATTTCTATTCGCTGGCCCTGCAAGCCAGCGAACGTTTTCAGCGCGACGATCAAGTGTTGACCCTGTTCACCTACGATCTGCTTGACTACAAACAAGTCCCCGACTGGCTCAACGCGCGGTTCTGGGCCAATCCGGAAAATTTCGGGAAATACTGGTGGTAATGCAATGAGTACAGCCATTTGCCCGTGCGGCAGCGGCAACCTGCTGGATGCCTGCTGCGGCCATTATCACGACGGCCTGCCGGCGCCGTGTGCCGAAGCCTTGATGCGTTCGCGCTACAGCGCTTATGTGCTGGGCCTGATCGACTATCTGGTGGCGACCACCCTGCCCGCTCAGCAAGCGGGTCTGGATCGGCAGTCGATCAGCAACTGGAGCGCGCAGAGCACCTGGCTCGGCCTGGAAGTCGAGAGCTCGGAAGTCTTTGGTGGGCAGCCGGAACACGCCTTCGTCACCTTCACTGCGCGCTGGCACGACGATCAGGGTGAGCACAGCCATCGTGAGCGTTCCTCGTTTGTGCAGAACGCCGGGCGCTGGTATTTCATCGACCCGACAGTGCAATTGAAACTGGGGCGCAATGACAGTTGCCCATGCGCCAGCGGGCAGAAGTTCAAGAAGTGCTGCGCGGGGTATTTCGGCGCTTGAGGTTGAAGATCAAAAGATCGCAGCCTGCGGCAGCTCCTACGGAGGACGCGATCTCCTGTAGGAGCTGCCGCAGGCTGCGATCTTTTAGCGTCTAGACTGGCACCAAAGGGAGTTAAACCATGCTCGGTCGTCGGCGCACATTCCAATTCTTGATGCTCACGCTGTTCCTCAACCTCGGCGGCTGTGCCTCGTGGTTCAGCGACGACAGCGTCGATCCCGCCGTGCACTTGGTGAACGTCGAAGTGGTGCGGGCGAAACTGCTCGAGCAGAAATTCATCCTGCACTTTCGTGTCGACAATCCCAACGACAGCGACCTGACCGTGCGCGGCCTCGAATACCGCATTCATCTGGGCGATATGCTCTTGGCTGAAGGCGAGCATGAACACTGGTTCACCGTCGGGCCGAAGCACAGCGCGTACTTCAAGGTGCCGATCCGCACCAACCTGTGGCCGAAGGTCAAAGACGTGGTGAAACTGCTGAAAAAACCCGACCAGCAGATTCCTTATCGATTGCAGGGTGAAATGGAAACCGGTTTATTCATCGCCCACTACGTGCACCTTGAGCGCAATGGCGTGATAATCCCCGCCGATTTTATTCCGGAGCAACACCGATGACTCAGCAACCTCATGTCCATGGCCCTGACTGCAACCACGATCATGATCATGACCATCACCACGATCATGACCACGGTCACGTACACGGCCCGAACTGCGGCCACGCCCACCAGGAACCGGTGCGCAACGCCCTGAAAGACGTCGGCCGCAACGACCCGTGCCCGTGCGGCAACGGCAAGAAATTCAAGAAGTGCCACGGGGCGTGATGCTCTGGGCGGAGAGCTTCTTCGCCTGATCTGAAGCCTTCGCGAGCAAGCCCGCTCCCACAGTTGACCGGTTCCTTCACTTGGAATGCATTTATTGTAGGAGTGAGCCTGCTCGCGATTACGGTGTGTCAGTTGATGAATTTGTTACCTGACAAACTGCTATCGCGAGCAGGCTCACTCCTACAGTTGACCGCGTTCTTTCTGCTGGAACGCCATTAACTGTGGGAGCGAGCCTGCTCGCGAAGAGGCCCGCACATTCACTACAGATTTCAGCCCGCCGCCAATACCTGCGCCGCACTCACCACCGTCGCATACTCCCCCTGCAAATTCCCCAACGACATCCCGTGCACTTCTTCAGCCGTCCGCAACGTGCCGAAATAATCGGCCTTGTCGAAGGTAAAGCACGCATCCTCTGCCACCCACGTATCAAACCCCAGATTCCCCGCCGAACGCGCCGTCGATTCCACCGAGTTATTCGTCGCCACGCCAACAATGATCAACTGCCCAACCCCCGCCTCACGCAAACGCGCCTCCAGCCCGCTGGCACAAAACGCATCCGGCACTTGTTTCTGAATCAGCCATTCAGCGTCCTGCGGCAAGAACCGTTGCTGAAACTCCACGCCTTCCTGCTCAGGCCAGAACACCGAGTCCGGTTCGCGCGACAGATGCTGCACATGAATCACCGGCCCTCCGCGGTGCCGCCAGAACCCCAGCAGGTCAACAATTCTGTCTTCCGCCTGAGGATTATTCCGTCGCCCCAAACGTGGCTGCAGGATGCCTTTTTGCTGGTCGATGATGATCAGGGCTGCGTTGGCCTGAAGCTCCATGGCGATTTTTCTCATGTGCGGGTCATTGAATTCTGCGCAGTTCAGCATCACCTCCTGATAACAGGCAAGCTATCGAACGCACACGGGATCACCTGACGCTGGCGTTTGCTGTCCGCATGTAAGCCATTTTCTGATTTGGAGCCTTCCATGATCGACCTGTATTACTGGACCACCCCCAACGGCCACAAGATTTCCCTGTTCCTCGAAGAAGCCGGCCTGCCCTACAAGGTTCACCCGATCAATATCAGTCAGGGTGAGCAGTTCCAGCCCCACTTTCTGAAAATTTCCCCGAACAACCGCATCCCGGCGATCGTCGATCATCAGCCGGTTGATGGCGGCGAGCCGTTGTCGGTGTTTGAATCCGGGGCGATTCTTCTGTATCTCGCGGAAAAAACCGGCCAGTTCTTACCAAAGGATCTGCGCGGGCGGCAAACGGCGTTGCAGTGGTTGTTCTGGCAGATGGGCGGTTTGGGGCCGATGGCCGGGCAGAATCATCATTTCAGCCAGTTCGCGCCGGAGAAAATTCCTTACGCGATCAAGCGCTACATTGATGAAACGGCGCGGTTGTATGGCGTGTTGAACAAGCAATTGGCGGACAACGAGTTTGTTGCTGGCAGTGAATACAGCATTGCCGACATGGCGATTTATCCGTGGATCGTCTCGCACAAATGGCAGAGCCAGAACCTGGAAGACTTCCCGCATGTGCAGCGCTGGTTCAACCACATCAAGGATCGCCCGGCGACGGTGAAGGCCTATGCGCTGGTGCAGAAGATCAATCCACCGAAATCCTGATTGAAGATCAAAAGATCGCAGCCTGCGGCAGCTCCTACATGGGAATGAATGCCTATGTAGGAGCTGCCGCAGGCTGCGATCTTTTCCATTCGACAGAAATACACAAATAACCCCCGCCCCCGCTTGCGCGGCACCCTCCTGCTCACTAACGTAGCGCCTTTACTGACGCTACCCCCCGCAGGAGCTTTGCCATGGCCTCGCCAGCCCTTACTCATTTTCTTCCCCGGTTCGGCGTTGCCGCAGCAGTGGCCGGTGTTTTGGGCCTGTCCGGTTGCCAGACCTGGAACGCTCAGGACACCCTCCCGCCAACCTCTGGCGTGCAACCGCTCAAGGGCCTGGCGCAGAATGTTTCGGTGCGACGCAATGCCATGGGCATGCCGTTGATCGAAAGTAATACCTTCCATGACGCACTGTTCAGCCTCGGCTACGTCCACGCCAGCGACCGGATCAACCAGATGGTCACCCTGCGTCTGCTGGCTCAGGGCCGTCTGGCAGAAATGTCCGGCGCCTCGATGCTCGACGCCGACCGCTACATGCGCGCGGTCAATCTGAAGAAAAGCGCCGCCGAGCTGTACAAGGCCTCGTCGCCACGCCTCAAGCGTTTCTTTGAAGTCTATGCGCGGGGCGTCAACGCTTACCTGTTCCGCTACGCCGACAAACTGCCGGGCGACCTCGCTTCCAGCGGCTACAAACCCGAATACTGGAAACCGGAAGATTCGGCGCTGATTTTCGCCCTGCTGAACTTCAGCCAATCGGCCAACCTGCCGGAAGAAATTTCCTCGCTGGTGCTCGCGCAAACCGTGACCACCGACAAACTCGCCTGGCTCACCCCGTCGGCGCCGGACGAAAATCTGCCGCTGGCCGAGGCCGACAAGCTGCAAGGCCTCAAGCTCAACGGGCAGATTCCCGGCCTGACTGAACTGAGCAGCGCCAGCCAGCAACTGTCGACGCTGAACCTGCTCGGTGCGACTTCTTCAAACAACTGGGCGATCGCCTCGCAACGCAGCCGCAGCGGTAAAAGCATTCTCGCCAGCGACGCCCATGGGCCGCTGGCCGCGCCGTCGCTGTGGAGCTTCGTGCAGATCCGCGCACCGAAGTATCAAGCCGCCGGCGTCACCGTCGCCGGTTTGCCGCTGGTGCTCGGTGGTTTCAACGGCAAAGTCGCCTGGAGCATGACCAGCGTGCTCGGCGACAACCAGGATCTGTTCCTGGAAAAAATCCGTCGTCAGGGCAGCAGCCTGACCTACGAGGTCAACGGCAAATGGCAGCCGCTGGGCGTGCGCAACGAAACCTACTTCGTCAAAGGTCAGCGACCGATTCGCGAAGCGGTGTACGAAACCCGTCACGGTGCGTTGCTCAACAGTGCACAGGCAGCGGCGCAAGGCAGTGGCTACGGTCTGGCGTTGCAGACGCCGAGCTTCACCGACGATAAATCGCTGGACGCTTTTTTCGATCTGACCCGCGCGCAAACCGTGGAACGTGCCTCGGACGCCAGCCGTGAAATCCGCGCCATCGCCCTGAATCTGGTGTTCGCCGATGCGAGCAACATTGGCTGGCAAGTCACCGGACGTTTCCCTAACCGTCGCGAAGGCGAAGGTTTGCTGCCCTCGCCGGGCTGGGAAGGTCGTTACGACTGGGACGGTTACGCCGACCCGATGCTGCACCCCTACGATCAGGATCCGGCGCAAGGCTGGCTCGGCACCGCCAACCAGCGCGTGATTCCTCACGGTTACGGCATGCAGCTGTCCAATTCCTGGGCCGCACCGGAGCGTGGCGAACGCCTGGCCGAACTGGCCGGCAGCGGCAAGCACGACAGCCGCAGCGTGATCGCCATGCAATACGACCAGACCACCACGTTTGCCGCCAAGCTGAAGAAAGTCTTCGAAGCGCCGGGCATGAAGCAGCCGCTGAAGCAGGCGATCGATGGCCTGCCGGAAGCCGACCGCAGCAAGGCCCGTGAGGCGTTCACACGATTGATGGCGTTCGACGGCAAGCTCAGCCCGACCTCGGCGGACGCGGCGATTTATGAGCTGTTTCTGCAAGAAAGCATGAAGCAGATCTTCCTCGACGAACTCGGCCCGGAATCCAGCCCGGCGTGGAAGGCGTTTATCGCCAACGGCGATTTGTCCTACGCGGCGCAGGCCGATCATCTGTTGGGGCGTGAAGACAGCCCGTTCTGGGACGACATCCGCACGCCGCAGAAAGAAGACAAAGCGCTGATTCTTGCCCGCAGCCTTGCGGCGGCGATCAGCGCTGGCGACAGTCAGTTGGGCGGCGATCACCGGGCCTGGCAGTGGGGCAAGTTGCACAGCTATGCCTGGAAAAACAGCAATGGACAGACCGTGCGCGGCCCATTGGCGGCGGGCGGCGATCACACCACGTTGAACACGTCGGCATTCGCTTGGGGTCAGGACTTCAACACCACGCGCGCGCCGTCGATGCGTTTTATCGTCGACTTCGGCCAGACCGAACCGCTGATGGGGCAGAACGGTACGGGACAATCGGGCAATCCGCTGAGCCCGAATTACCTGAACGGGATTGATCAGTGGCTGAAGGGGCAATACATCGGGTTACCGATACAGCCGCAGAACTTTGAGCGGGTGTATGGCAAAACCCGTTTGACCCTGACTCCCGGGAAATAAACCTGACGTCAAAAGCCCCTCACCCTAGCCCTCTCCCGGAGGGAGAGGGGACTGATTGGGGGTGGCTGAAGTTTTATGCCGACATGAAGGTGCTGTGCTGAATCCGGGATTTCCTCGGTTCGTGTTTTTCCACATCCGGGATTTCCTCGGTTCGTGTTTTTCCACATCCGGGATTTGCTCGGTTCGTGTTTTTCCACATCCGGGATTCGCTCGGTTCCTGCAGTGCCGAAACCATAATCGACCCGGTTTTTCAGGTCGATGTCATTCGCCAGACACCTCGGTCGGCCCCCTCTCCCTCCGGGAGAGGGCTGGGGTGAGGGTGGCGATTCAAAGTCGATAGAACTTCCAGCCCAGCGCCAGCCTCATAGCTAACAAGCCCCCCATTGTGGTCACGCCATGGACCTTGTTATCGCGCGCCCCGAAGGTCTTTATTGCCCTGCGGGTGATTTCTACATCGACCCCTGGCGCCCCGTCGAGCGCTCGGTGATCACCCATGCCCACGGTGATCATGCGCGCACCGGCAATCAGCATTACCTGTCCAGCAGCGCCAGCGAAGGGATTCTCCGCGCGCGTCTGGGTCAAGACATCAACCTGCAAACCCTCGACTATGGCCAACGCCTGACCCACCACGGCGTCACCCTCAGTTTCCACCCGGCCGGCCACGTGCTCGGTTCAGCACAAGTGCGCCTCGAATACGGTGGCGAAGTCTGGGTCGCGTCCGGTGATTACAAGATCGAACCGGACGGCACCTGCGCCCCCTTCGAACCGGTGCGCTGCCACACCTTCATCACCGAATCGACCTTCGGCCTGCCGATCTATCGCTGGCAGCCGCAGGCGCAGGTGTTCAGCGAAATCAATCAGTGGTGGTCAGCCAATATCGCCGCCGGCAAGGCCAGCGTGCTGTTCTGTTACTCGTTCGGCAAAGCCCAGCGAATCCTTCACGGCATCGACGAAAGCCTCGGCCCGATCCTCAGCCACGGCGCGGTCGAGCCGCTGAACCGCGTGTACCGCGAGGCCGGCGTATACCTGCCGCCGACGATCTACGCCGGCGACGTCAGCAAAAACGATCCGCTCATGCGCCAAGCCCTGGTCATCGCCCCGCCTTCTGCTGGCGGCAGTAGCTGGATGCGCCGTTTCGGTGATTTCAGCGACGCCTTCGCCAGCGGCTGGATGCGCTTGCGCGGCACCCGTCGGCGGCGTGGTGTCGATCGTGGTTTCGTTCTTTCCGATCACGCCGACTGGCCCGGCCTGTTGTGGGCGATCAATCAAACCGGCGCCGAACGCGTGATGGTCACCCACGGCTCAATCGGCGTGCTGGTGCGCCACTTGCGTGAGCAAGGCCTCGACGCGCAAGGCTTCAACACCGAATACGGCGATGACGAGGAAGACAACATCGCCGCCGAACCCACCGTCGCCGAGACTCCCACATGAAAGCCTTCGCCGAGTTGTACGCCGAGCTCGACGCAACCACTTCCAGCAACGCCAAACTGGCGGCGATGCAAGCCTACTTCGCCCAGGCTGCACCGCAAGACGCGGCGTGGGCGGTGTATTTTTTGTCCGGCGGACGGCCTCGGCAATTGGTGCCGGTGCGGATTCTGCGCGAGATTGCCGTGGAAATGTCGGGCCTCGAACCGTGGCTTTTCGAGGAGAGCTATCAGTCGGTCGGCGATCTGGCGGAAACCATTTCGCTGGTGCTCCCGGAAAATCTGCACAGCTCTGAAGCCGGCCTCGCCGAATGGATCGAAGAAAAGCTGCTGCCGCTGCGTGGTGAAACACCCGAGTTTTTGAGCAGGCAACTGCCAACGCTGTGGGCGCAACTCGATCGATCAAGCCTGATGCTGTGCATCAAACTGATCACCGGCAGCTTCCGCGTCGGCGTGTCGAAATTGCTCGTCACCCGCGCGCTGGCCTCAATGGCTGGCCTGGACAGCAAACGCGTAGCGCAGCGACTGGTGGGTTACACCGACCTGTCAAACCGCCCGAACGCCGCCAGTTACCTGAAACTGATTGCCCCGGAATCCGCCGACGAGCATGCTCAGCGCGGCGGCCAGCCCTACCCGTTTTTCCTCGCGCACGCATTGTCGCAACCGGTTGAAGAATTTGAAGCGCTGATCGGCCCGGCGAGCAATTGGCAGATTGAATGGAAATGGGATGGCATCCGCGCGCAGGTGGTCAAACGCGACGGCAAATTGTGGGTGTGGTCACGCGGCGAAGAGCTGGTCACTGAACGTTTCCCCGAGCTGGATGTGCTGGTGCACGGCTTGCCCGACGGCACGGTGATCGACGGTGAAATCGTCGTGTGGAAAAGCACTCACCCGACCACCGAAGACGCCTTCGATCCGCAATCGACAGAGCCGCCAGCGGTGCAGCCGTTCGCCCTGCTGCAACAGCGCATCGGCCGCAAAACCCTCGACAAGAAAATCCTCGAAGAAGTACCGGTGGTGGTGCTCGCCTACGACTTGCTCGAATGGCAGGGTGAAGACTGGCGCAACCAGCCGCAGGCCAAACGTCGCGCGCAACTTGAAGAGGTCATTGCAAGGTGTAACAGCCCGGTGTTGCTGCCCTCCCCCGTGCTGACCGGCAGCGACTGGTTCGACCTCGCCCGCCAGCGCGAAGCCTCTCGGCGACTGGGTGTGGAAGGCATGATGCTCAAGGCGCGAGATTCGCTGTACGGCGTCGGACGCACCAAGGACATGGGCGTTTGGTGGAAATGGAAGGTTGATCCGTTCAGCGTCGACGCGGTGTTGATTTATGCGCAGCGCGGGCACGGTCGGCGCGCCAGTTTGTACAGCGATTACACCTTTGCCGTGTGGGACGGCCCGCCGGAGTCGAGCCAGCGGGCGCTGGTGCCATTTGCCAAGGCGTATTCGGGGCTGACGGATGCGGAGATGCGTCAGGTCGACAGCATTGTGCGCAAGACCACGGTGGAGAAATTTGGGCCGGTGAGTAGCGTGAAACCGAGTCTGGTGTTTGAGCTGGGGTTTGAAGGGATCGCGTTGTCGCGGCGGCACAAGAGCGGGATCGCGGTGCGTTTTCCGAGGATGTTGCGCTGGCGGCAGGATAAAACCGTGGAAGAAGCAGATAGCCTCGCGACGTTGCAAGATCTGTTGGCCTGACCCCAATCTCCCGGACATTGATCGTTCCCACGCTCCGCGTGGGAATGCAGCCTGGGATGCTCCGCGTCCCCCCAAAAGCCAAACGCGGAGCGTCCGTTGAGGCATTCCCACGCAGAGCGTGGGAACGATCAGCCACAAAACAGTGCATGCTTTCTGCGATGCCCATTTCCGGGCATTCAATCGCCCTCATCCCTCCCCGCCCAACCTTTTAAAACACTTGTTCGGGACTATGGTTCGGAAATTGCTACTTTCTATAGGTCGTACGCGTTCCAGTAACAATAATTCTGCGCCACAAGCGCTCATATTGGTTCTTAGGGATTGAATAATGAAAAAAGCATTGCTGACCCTTTCTGCACTGGCGTTGTGCATGGCCGCTGGCTCCGCGCTGGCCAAGGAATACAAAGAGCTGCGCTTTGGCGTTGACCCTTCGTATGCACCGTTTGAGTCGAAAGCGGCCGACGGCAGCCTGGTGGGCTTCGACATCGACCTGGGCAACGCGATTTGCGCCGAACTGAAGGTCAAGTGCAAGTGGGTCGAAAGTGACTTCGACGGCATGATTCCGGGCCTCAAAGCCAACAAATTCGACGGTGTGATCTCGTCGATGACCGTGACCCCGGCCCGCGAGAAAGTCATCGACTTCTCCAGCGAGCTGTTCTCCGGCCCGACCGCTTATGTGTCGAAAAAAGGTTCGGGTATCACTGCCGACGTTGCATCGCTGAAGGGTAAAACCGTTGGCTACGAGCAAGGCACCATTCAGGAAGCCTACGCCAAAGCCGTGCTGGACAAGGCCGGCGTGAAAACCCAGGCCTATCAGAACCAGGATCAGGTGTACTCCGACCTGACGTCCGGCCGTCTCGACGCCGGTATCCAGGACATGCTGCAAGCCGAACTGGGTTTCCTGAAGTCGCCACAGGGCGCCGACTATGACGTCAGCAAGCCAGTCGACAACGAATTGCTGCCAGCCAAAACCGCTGTCGGTATTAAGAAAGGTAACACTGAGCTGAAGGCGCTTTTAGATAAAGGTATCAAAGCGTTACACGATGACGGCAAATACGCCGAGATTCAAAAGAAACACTTTGGCGATCTGAATCTGTACAGCGGCAAATAATGCCTCGGCGCCCATCTTCGATGGGCGCCTTTTCCATCCGCTCAGGTTGCTGATTTATGTTCGAAACCCTCCTGCAAAATCTGGGGCTCTCCGCCTTCAGCCTCAAGGGCTTTGGTCCTTTGCTGCTGGAAGGCACCTGGATGACCATCAAATTATCGGCGTTGTCGCTGCTGGTGGCCGTGTTGCTCGGCCTGCTCGGCGCCAGTGCTAAACTGTCAAAAATCAAACTGGTGCGCCTGCCCGCCCAGCTCTACACCACGCTGATTCGCGGGGTGCCGGATCTGGTGCTGATGCTGCTGATTTTCTACAGCCTGCAAACCTGGCTGACGACCCTGACTGACTACATGGAATGGGAATACATCGAAATCGACCCGTTCAGCGCCGGGGTGCTGACCCTCGGCTTCATTTACGGCGCGTATTTCACCGAAACCTTCCGTGGCGCGATCCTCGCTGTGCCGCGCGGTCAGGTTGAAGCCGCCACCGCGTATGGCCTCAAACGCGGCCAGCGCTTTCGCTACGTGGTGTTTCCGCAAATGATGCGCTTCGCCCTGCCCGGCATCGGCAACAACTGGATGGTGATGCTCAAAGCCACCGCGTTGGTGTCGATCATCGGCCTCGCCGACTTGGTCAAAGCCGCGCAGGACGCCGGTAAAAGCACTTATCAACTGTTCTACTTTCTGGTACTCGCCGCGTTGATTTATCTGCTGATCACCAGCGCTTCAAACTTCATCCTGCGCTGGCTCGAACGCCGTTACGCCGCCGGTTCCCGGGAGGCCGTACGATGATCGAACTTCTGCAGGAATACTGGCGCGCCTTCCTTTATACCGACGGCCAGAACATCACCGGGCTGGCGATGACGATGTGGCTGCTCACGGCCTCAATCGTTATCGGTTTCCTTGTGTCGATTCCGTTGTCGATCGCGCGGGTGTCGCCGCACTTCTACATTCGCTGGCCGGTGCAGTTCTACACCTACCTGTTCCGGGGCACGCCGCTGTATATCCAGTTGCTGATTTGCTACACCGGGATCTATAGCCTCGCCGCCGTGCGTGCGCAGCCATTGCTCGACAGCTTCTTTCGCGATGCGATGAACTGCACGATCCTCGCCTTCGCCCTCAACACTTGCGCTTACACCACGGAGATTTTCGCCGGGGCGATCCGCAGCATGAACCACGGCGAAGTCGAAGCGGCCAAGGCCTATGGTCTGACAGGCTGGAAGCTGTATGCCTACGTGATCATGCCGTCGGCCTTACGCCGTTCGTTGCCTTACTACAGCAACGAAGTGATCCTTATGCTGCACTCGACCACGGTGGCTTTCACCGCGACCATCCCCGACATCCTGAAAGTCGCGCGGGACGCCAACTCGGCGACCTTTCTGACCTTTCAGTCGTTCGGCATCGCCGCGCTGATCTACCTGACCATTACCTTTGCGCTGGTCGGCCTGTTCCGCCTTGCCGAACGCCGATGGCTGGCCTTCCTCGGCCCGACTCACTAGGACCGGCCCCAGAAAAAAAGAGATGCCAATGCGCCACCTGATCCATGACTTGCTGGCCCCGCTGCCGGGGACTGCGCGACAGATTCACAGCTTCCACTTCGGCCCGGAGCAGGCCAAGGGCAAGGTTTACATTCAGTCTTCGCTGCACGCCGACGAACTGCCGGGCATGCTCGTCGCCTGGCACCTCAAGCAGCGACTGGCGGAGCTGGAAGCCGCCGGCCGCCTGCGCAGCCAGATCGTGCTGGTGCCGGTGGCCAACCCGGTCGGCCTCGAACAAGTGCTGATGGACGTGCCGCTGGGCCGTTATGAACTGGAGAGCGGGCAGAATTTCAACCGCTGGTTCGTCGACCTCAGTGAAGAGATCGGCAACGCCATCGAGGGCAAGCTCAGCGACGATCCGCAGCACAACCTCGAACTGATCCGCAGCCATCTGCGCGACGCCCTCGCCCGCCAGACCGCCACCACGCAACTGCAATCCCAGCGCCTGACCCTGCAACGGTTGGCCTGCGACGCTGACATGGTGCTGGACTTGCACTGCGATTTCGAATCGGTGGTGCACCTCTACACCACGCCCGAAGCGTGGCCGCAGGTCGAACCGCTGGCGCGCTACATCGAATCCCAGGCGAGCCTGTTGGCCACCGATTCCGGCGGCCAGTCGTTCGACGAATGCTTCACCCTGCTGTGGTGGCAATTGAAGGAACGCTTCGGCGAACACTTCGAGATTCCGCTCGGCAGTTTTTCGGTGACCGTCGAGTTGCGCGGTCAGGGTGACGTCAATCACCCGATGGCCAGCCGCGACTGCCAGGCGTTGATCGACTACTTGATTCAGTCCGATGCGATCGTTGGTGAAACCAAACCGCAACCGCCGCTGCCGTATCCCGCTACGCCACTGGCGGGCGTGGAACCGGTTACCACGCCGGTCGGCGGCTTGCTGGTGTACACGGCGGTTGCCGGCCAATACCTGGAAGCGGGGCAGCAGATCGCCGAAATCATCGACCCGATCCACGACCGCATCACTCCAATTCATAGCTCGACTGCCGGGCTGATGTACGCCCGCTCGCTGCGCCGCATGGCCACCGCGGGCATGGTCATCGCCCACGTGGCGGGCGCCGAAGCCTATCGCAGCGGCTACCTACTTTCGCCTTGAGGATGTCTGTCCCATGTACAAACTGACCGTTGAAGGCCTGCACAAAAGCTATGGCGACCATCAGGTGCTCAAAGGCGTTTCGCTCAAGGCCAAGACCGGCGACGTGATCAGCCTGATCGGCGCCAGCGGCTCGGGCAAAAGCACTTTTTTGCGCTGCATCAACTTTCTCGAACAACCCAACGACGGCGCCATGAGCCTCGATGGCCAGACCATCCGCATGGTCACCGACCGCCACGGCATGCACGTCGCCGACGCCGATGAACTGCAACGACTGCGCACGCGGCTGGCGATGGTGTTCCAGCATTTCAACCTGTGGAGCCACATGACCGTGCTGGAAAACATCACCATGGCCCCGCGCCGGGTGTTGGGTTGCAGCAAGCAGGAAGCCGATGATCGCGCGCGGCGTTATCTGGACAAGGTCGGATTGCCGGCGCGGGTGGCGGATCAGTACCCGGCGTTTTTGTCCGGCGGTCAGCAGCAGCGCGTAGCGATTGCCCGGGCACTGGCGATGGAGCCTGAGGTGATGCTGTTTGATGAACCGACGTCGGCGCTTGACCCCGAGTTGGTGGGGGAAGTATTGAAGGTGATTCAAGGTCTGGCCGAAGAAGGCCGAACCATGATCATGGTCACCCACGAGATGAGCTTCGCCCGCAAAGTTTCCAGCCAGGTGCTGTTCCTGCACCAAGGCCTGGTCGAAGAAGAAGGCGCCCCCGAAGACGTGCTCGGCAACCCGAAAAGCGAACGCCTGAAACAATTCCTCAGCGGCAACCTGAAATAACGCCATACACAAATCACCCCTGTGGGAGATTCTATGGTTGCGAACAACGTTTTTTAGGCAGTTTTGCTGACGTATGCTTTCTCGCTCTTCAGCAGCGCGTATGCAATACGCGCGA